>NZ_JBEYVX010000038.1:0-59615 GCF_040644195.1 Streptomyces sp. NPDC047014
GACGAACAGCACGAGCAGCGCCGCCCCGAGCAGCAGCGGCACCAGCGCCTGCGCGCCGGGGGCGGTGGCGGAACCCGCGCCGGAGAGCGCCTGCACGGCCGGTACCGGCCCCTACCAGCGGGAGCTGGAGGCCCACCTCGGCCGCCCGGTCGACGGGACGCAGTCCGCCGGGGACTGCACCGCGGTCCGCGCCTTCCAGCGGCAGCACGGGGTCAGCCCCGCCGACGGCTACCCGGGCGTGGCCACCTACCGCACGATGCTCGTGGTGACCGCCCGCCCCGACCCCAACGCCGCGGGCGACTGCCCCGTACGCGAACACCGCGTCACCTGCGTGGACATGGACCGGCAACTGCTGTGGGTGCAGCGGGGCAGCCGGGTGGTCTTCCCGCCCGTGCCCATCCGGACCGGCCGCGACGCCCAGGAGACCCGGCCCGGCTGGCACGAGGTGTACTGGCGCAGCAGGCACCACGTCTCCACGCTCTACGACTCACCCATGCCCTACGCCCAGTTCTTCGACGGCGGCCAGGCCCTGCACGGCACCCCCGGCTCCCTCTACGGGTACGGCGGTTCGGCGGGCTGCGTGAACCTCACCGAGCCGGACGCGGCCCGGCTCTGGGACCTGCTCACGGAGGGCGACGCCGTCTACGTCTGGGGCACCAAACCCGGCACCGAGGACTGAGCCCCGGGCCGGGCCCGGGACGGGCTCCGACACGGGCCCGGGCCGGGCTCCCCGCCGAGGTCAGAGCCCCTTCCGCACCCCGCGGCCCGGTCCCCGCAGTTGGGACGGAACGGTGACAAGACCGTGGCTCGTCGTGATCCTCCCGTGTGATTACCTGTCGACATGCGCGCGACTGTCCGCGCGCGGGGGACATGGGGAGAACACGAGTGAACCTGCAGCCGATACGCGGCCGCGCCCGTGCGGGCCTGCCGGCCCTTCTGCTGGGGGCGGCCCTGCTGTTCACCACGGCGTGCAGCGGTGGTGGCGGCAACGGCGGCGGTGGCGGCACCGACAACGCCGGGGGCGGCGCGAAGACCGGTACCGAGGCGTCCAAGGCCGTCGTCAGCGTCAAGCCCGACGACGGGGCCAAGGAGGTCGCCACCAGCGGCATCCTGAAGATCACCAGCTCCGGCGGCAAGCTCACCACGGTGACCGTCGCCGACACCAAGGGCAACGCGGTCGAGGGCAAGCTCGCCGCCGACGGCGCCAGCTGGGAGCCGGCCCGGCACCTGGCCTCGGCCACCGAGTACAAGGTGCACGCGGTCGCCAAGGACGACGCGGGCCGGGAGTCCGCGAAGGACACCAGCTTCACCACCCTGACCCCGACCAACACCTTCGTCGGCCACTACACCCCCGAGGACGGCGCCACCGTCGGCGTGGGCATGCCGGTCTCCATCAACTTCACCCGCGGCATCACCAACCCCGAAGCCGTGGAGAAGGCCATCACGGTGACGGCCGAGCCGCCCGTGCAGATCGAGGGCCACTGGTTCGGCAACGACCGCCTCGACTTCCGCCCCGAGAACTACTGGGCCGCGGGCACCAAGGTCACCGTGAAGCTCTCCCTCGACGGAGTCGAGGGCCGGCCCGGCGTCTACGGCAAGCAGACCCGCACGGTGAACTTCACCATCGGCCGCTCCCAGGTCTCCACCGTCGACGCGAGCGAGAAGCAGATGCAGGTCGTCCGGGACGGGCAGGTCCTCAAGACCGTCCCGATCACCGCGGGCGCCCCCTCGACCACCACGTACAACGGGCAGATGGTCATCAGCGAGAAGTACGAGGTCACGCGGATGAACGGCGCGACCGTCGGCTTCGGCGGCGAGTACGACATCGCGGACGTCCCCCACGCCATGCGCCTGTCGCAGTCGGGCACCTTCGTGCACGGCAACTACTGGGCCTCCGCCGGTACCTTCGGCTCCGCCAACGTCAGCCACGGCTGCGTGGGCCTGCGCGACCAGCGCGGCGGCGGCGACCCGAACGCGCCCGCCGCCTGGTTCTTCAACGAGTCGCTGATCGGCGACGTGGTCATCGTGAAGAACTCCAAGGACAAGGAGATCGCCCCGGACAACGGCCTCAACGGCTGGAACCTGCCGTGGGCGGAGTGGATCAAGTAGGAGACCGCTCCTCAGGTGCGCGTGGCCCGGTGCTGTGACTGACAGCACCGGGCCACTTCACGTTAACCGGCGCTAACCTGAGCCGTATGACCCTCTCTCTCGAAGTCTCCGAAGGCGTCGGCACGATCCGCCTGGACCGGCCGCCGATGAACGCCCTGGACATCGCCACCCAGGACCGGCTGCGCGAGCTCGCGGTGGAGGCCACCGAGCGGGCCGACGTCCGCGCGGTCATCCTCTACGGCGGCGAGAAGGTGTTCGCGGCGGGCGCGGACATCAAGGAGATGCAGACGATGGACCACGCGGCGATGGTCGCCCGGTCCCGCGGCCTCCAGGACGCCTTCACCGCCGTCGCCCGTATCCCCAAGCCCGTGGTCGCGGCCATCACCGGCTACGCGCTGGGCGGCGGTTGCGAGCTGGCGCTCTGCGCCGACTACCGGATCGCGGCCGACAACGCCAAGCTCGGCCAGCCCGAGATCCTGCTCGGTCTGATCCCGGGCGCGGGCGGCACCCAGCGGCTGTCCCGGCTGGTCGGCCCCTCCCGGGCCAAGGACCTGATCTTCACCGGCCGCATGGTGAAGGCCGACGAGGCGCTGACCCTGGGCCTGGTGGACCGCGTGGTCCCGGCGGCCGAGGTCTACGAGCAGGCCCACGCCTGGGCCGCGAAGCTGGCGCAGGGCCCGGCCATCGCGCTGCGCGCCGCCAAGGAGTGCGTCGACGCGGGCCTGGAGGCCGACATCGACACCGGTCTGGCCATCGAACGCACCTGGTTCGCGGGGCTGTTCGCCACCGAGGACCGCGAGCGCGGTATGCGCAGCTTCGTCGAAGAGGGGCCCGGCAAGGCGAAGTTCGTCTGAGGGGGTCCGGTCCGGCGGTCCTCCCTGGGGGTGGATTAGCCAGGGCTTAAGGCAGCCTTAAGCGCGCGGAGTGATCCACTCGCTGTGATCGCTTCCCTGCGGTGCGTCACAGCAGTTCAGGGCCGGTACGAGACCCCTCCGGCGGCCTCCCGCCCCCCTCGGGGCACCCCCGCGGACCGGTGCGCGCCAGGGGGCGTATTCGCGGGGAACGGCCCGGCGGGGCGGGCGGGCCGTCCATGATGGGTCCATGGCGGGCCTGGAGGGTGTGGAACAGCCGCGGCAGCGCGGTGGTGCTTCGGCGGTACGGCTCACGGCGGCCCTTGGGGACGAACAGGGTCTCAAGGCGCTGGAGCTGTACGGGAATCCGGCCGAGGCGGAAGTGACCCTGCCGTCCATGCCGGAATCGGCGGGCACCGCCCGCCGACTCACCCAGTGCGTGGTGATCCGCCTCTGGGGGCTCTCCCCGCAGATCGCCGAGCACGCCGTCCTGCTGGTCTCCGAACTCGTCGGCAACGCGGTCCGCCACACCGGCGCCCGCTCCTTCGGCTTACGGCTGCTGCGGCGGCGCGGCTGGATCCGGGTGGAGGTGCGCGACCCCTCGCGCGGGCTGCCCTGTCTGATGCCGGTCCACGAGCTGGACACCACCGGCCGCGGCCTCTTCCTCGTCGACAAGCTGTCCGACCGCTGGGGCGCCGATCTGCTGCCGCGCGGCAAGATCACCTGGTTCGAGATGCGGGTGGCCGACCGCCAGAACGCCTGAAGCCCCCGCTCGCCGGTTGGGCGGGGTGGGGGCTTCATGGGTCCGCCGAGGATCGAAGGGGGTGTGATCCTCGGCGTAAGGACTTCGCTCGGGTCAATGGGGAAGTCGTGGTTCCGACTATGGCAGACGCGCGCCCGAACGCCAAAAGTCCCTACTCGGACATAAGTGTGCAAATCATAAGACTTTCTAGCTAAATCCTAGGTGAGGTGGGCCACGCACCTCGCAATCCATGAATAAGTATCGACTGCTCTGAGTAAATCGTTGATCACATGGCGATGAGACCCCTCGTTCGGCCGTTTGTGGGGGGCGTCCCGAAATGGGTCAATCGTTATCTTCCGGGTCATCGCGCACTTAAATGGGCAGGTGCTCTCACTTCCAGACCGCCGCGAAGCCCTGCGCACGGCCCTGCGCGCGGCCGGTCTCGGCGCGGCGGCCGCCCTCGCCGCCGGCTGCGGGCCGGGCCGCCCCGCCGCCGGAGCCTCCGCCGCCGCCTCGTCCCCGCCTCCCGGGCCGGCCCGCCCCGCGCGGGCGGCTCCGGCCGCCGCCCCGCGCCGGTTCCCCGGGCAGCCCGCCGAGATCGCCCACGGCCCCCGGGACGGCTCCCGGGTCGCCCTCACCTTCCACGGCAACGGGGACCCCGCCGTCGCGCGCGCGGTGCTGGCCGCGGCGGAGAAGGGGGGCGCGCGGATCACCGTACTGGCGATCGGCAGCTGGCTCGACGCCCACCCGGAGATGGCCCGCCGGATCCTCGACGGCGGCCACGAGCTCGGCAACCACACCCAGCGCCACCTCGCCCTCAACGAGCTGCCCGAGGCGGAGGCGCTGGCCGAGATCACCGGATGCGCGCAGCGCCTCAAGCGGCTCACCGGCTCCATCGGCACCTGGTTCCGGCCCTCCCAGACCCAGTACGCCACCCCGCTCGTCCGGCGGCTGGCCCAGCGGGCCGGCTACCCGCACGTCCTCTCGTACGACGTGGACTCCCTCGACTTCACCTCGCCCGGCGCCGCGGCCGTCCTCCGCAACGTCACCGGGACGATCCGCCCCGGATCGGTGGTGAGCCTGCACTTCGGCTACGCGGACACGGTCGACGCGATGCCCTCCCTCCTCGAAGAACTCGCGCGCCGCCAGCTGCGCGCGGTGACCACCACGGAGCTGCTGACGCCATGACCACCACCCGCCTCCACCGCAACGCCGCCGTGCTGCTGGCCGGTCTGGCCCTCGCCGCCCTGGCCGGCTGCGGATCGTCGGACGGGCCCGCCGAGGCCCTGGGCTCCAAGGCCCCGGCCGCGCCCGCCAAGGCCGTGCCCGCCGCCCCGCCCGGCCTGCCGGGCATGCCGCCGCTCCTCGACCCGAACGACGTCTACGCGGCGGACCGCCCGAACAAGCTCTCCCCGGTGGTGAAGGACTTCCCCTCCCGGGTCTACGTACCGAACACCAACTCCAACACGGTGTCCGTCATCGACCCGGAGACCTACCAGGTCATCGACACCATCCCGGTCGGCGTCCAGCCGCAGCACGTCGTCCCCTCCTGGGACCTGAAGACCCTGTGGGTCAACAACAACCGCGGCCACACCCTCACCCCCATCAACCCGGCCACCGGCGAGGCGGGCAAGCCGGTGGAGGTGCACGACCCGTACAACCTGTACTTCACGCCCAACGGCAAGTACGCCGTCGTCATGGCCTCCCTGGACAAGGAGCTGGTCTTCCGCGACCCGCACACCATGGACCGGGTGAAGACCGTCCCCGTCTCCTGCTTCGGCGTCAACCACGCCGACTTCTCCGCCGACGGCCGGTACTTCATCGTCAGCTGCGAGTTCTCCGGCGAGCTGCTCAAGGTGGACACGGAGAAGATGGAGGTCATCGGCCAGCAGAAGCTGCCCTTCGAGGGGGCGATGCCGCAGGACGTGAAGGTCTCCCCGGACGGCAAGACCTTCTACGTCGCGGACATGATGGCCCACGGCATGTGGGTGCTCGGCGGGGACAGCTTCGAGACGCCCAAGCTGCTGCCCACCGGCAAGGGCTGCCACGGGCTGTACGTGAGCCGCGACTCCAAGGAGATGTACGTCTCCAACCGCGGCGAGGGCACCATCTCGGTCTACAACTTCCCGCAGAAGAAGCTGACCAAGAAGTGGACCCTGCCCGACGGCGGCAGCCCCGACATGGGCGGCGTCTCCGCCGACGGCAAGGTCCTGTGGCTCTCCGGGCGCTACAACGGCGAGGTGTACGCCGTCGACACCACCACCGGCAAGCAACTCGCCCGGATCCCGGTGGGCGGCGGCCCCCACGGCCTCGCGGTCTACCCGCAGCCGGGCCGCTACTCGCTCGGGCACACGGGCATCTTCCGCTAGGCCGTCGCTTCCGGATCCTGCCGGGCCCGCGCCGCGGATCCCGGCGGGTCCGCCCCGGCCGGACCCGGGGGGCCCGCCCGCCCCGGGTGCCGCTACCCTGAGCCGGTCAACAAGCACCAAGAAGGGGTGGACCCAGTGGCGGACATCGAGAGCGCACGGGCTACGTTCGACAGGTTCGACGTGAACGGTGACGGCTTCATCACGGCCGACGAGTACAGCGCCGCGATGCGCGCCATGGGCGACGCCCACGTGAGCCCGGCGGTGGCGGACTCCGTCGTCGCCTCCAAGGACGCCAACGGCGACGGCCTGCTGAGCTTCGACGAGTTCTGGGCCGCCCTGAACAAGTAGTTCCCCGCGGACACGCGGTCTCCCGCGCTCCCGCTCCCCGGCCTCCGGCCCCGGGGGCGGGAGCGTACCCGTGTCAGGCCGCCGGGCCGGGCGGGTCCTCCATGTCGCCGACCTCGGCCAGGGCCTCCTCCAGCCAGTGCAGCCAGAACGTCTCCAGGGCGATCCCGCCGTGCAGCACGAGCCGGCGCAGCCGGTCCTCCACCGCGTCCCGGCCGGGCGGGAAGTCCTTCGCCTCGATGGCCTCGTACTGGGACAGCTGGCGCCGGTGCAGCTCCAGATGGCGCCGCAGCTCGGGACCCAGCCCCTGCGGCCCGACCACACCCGCCGCCCGGATCCGCAGCAGCAGCGGATCCCGCATCGGCTTCGGGTCCTGGCTCTCGGCGACCCACCGGGCCAGCTCCGCACCGCCCGCGGGCAGGACCTCGTACTCCTTCTTCTGCCCCCGTACGGGCACCTCGCTGGGCAGTGCCCGGATCAGCCCCGACTCCTCCAGCCGGCCCAGCTCGCGGTAGATCTGCTGGTGCGTGGCGGACCAGAAGTACCCGATCGACTTGTCGAACCGCCGGGTCAGCTCCAGCCCGGACGAGGGCTTTTCGAGCAGCGCGGTGAGGATGGCGTGCGGCAGGGACATGCCGCCCATCCTAGATTTGCCCGGGACGGCTCCCGACGGGCCCCGACGGGCCCCGCGTGAGCAACGTCACCGTCACCGAACCGACCGGAGGAAGCCCGTGCCGCAACTGCTGAGGGTCCAGAACTTCAACGTCTCCCGCGACGGCTTCGGAGCCGGGGAGCACCAGAGCCTGGAGCGGCCCTTCGGCCATGCCGATCCCGGCACCATGTTCGCCTGGGCGGGGGCCACCGCGAGCTGGCCGAACCGCACCGCACCCGGCGGCAGCCGCGGTCTCGACGACTACCTCACCCGGGACTTCTCGCACCACATCGGCGCCGAGATCATGGGCCGCAACAAATTCGGCCCGCAGCGCGGGCCCTGGGCCGACCACGAGTGGCGCGGCTGGTGGGGCGAGGAGCCGCCGTTCCACACGCCGGTGTTCGTCCTGACCCACCACCCGCGCCCGTCCTTCACGCTCTCCGACACCACCTTCCACTTCGTGGACGCGGACCCGGAGACCGTCCTGGCCATGGCGCGCGAGGCGGCCGGGGGCAAGGACGTCCGGCTCGGCGGCGGGGCCACCACGGTCCGCGCCTTCCTCGACGCGGACCTGGTGGACACCCTGCACGTGGCGGTCTCACCGGTGGAGCTCGGCTCGGGCAGCCGGCTGTGGGAGTCCCCCGAGGACCTGCTCGACCGCTTCCACCGCGATGTCGTGCCGAGTCCGGGCGGGAGCGGGGTCGTCCACCACCTGTTCTGGCGGAAGTAGGGCCTACGGCTCAGTGGGCGATGTCCACGACGAGCCGCTCCGGTGCGTGCAGGGCGTAGGCGCGGTAGTAGGGGAGGGTGTCGAAGGCGGCGCCGAAGGTCACGTACCCCTCGTAGTCGCCGGTCAGGGCGAGCCCCTTGAGCTTGCCGAGCGGGATCTTCTGGAGCTTGGGCCCCTGGTAGACGCTGTGCCCCGCGTCGTCGTGCGCGGCAGCGGGGTGCAGGCGGATCTCCAGGAAGTACCGCCCGGCGAGCGGCACGGGCTGCCCGGAACCGTCGTACCGCAGCTGTGCGACGGGAGTGACGGTGACTCCGGGGGAGCCGCCCTGGAGGTCGACGACGATCCGGTCGAAACCGGCGTGCCCGCCCCACCGGGCATTGACCACGAGCGGCGTCTGCGCGGCAGGGGCGGCGGAGAGCGAGGAGGCGGAGGCGGGCGAGGCGAACGCGAGCCCGGCGGCAAGCAGCGCACCGGAGGCCAGAGCCACGAACCGCCGAAGACGTGTGTGGATCATGTGGTCCCCTCGATTCCGAGAGACGGGGACTGATGGCACAGATACAGACGCCGCCACGGACCCCACGGTTCCGCGCTCCGCCTCACCCGCCCAGGGTCAGCACTCGATGACGTTGACCGCCAGGCCGCCGCGGGCGGTTTCCTTGTACTTGATCTTCATGTCGGCGCCCGTCTCCTTCATGGTCTTGATGACCTTGTCCAGGGAGACCTTGTGGGAGCCGTCGCCGCGCATGGCCATCTTGGCGGCCGTGACCGCCTTGACCGCCGCCATTCCGTTGCGCTCGATGCAGGGGATCTGGACCAGGCCGCCGACCGGGTCGCAGGTCAGGCCCAGGTTGTGCTCCATGCCGATCTCGGCCGCGTTCTCCACCTGCTCCGGGGTGCCGCCCAGGACCTCGGCGAGGGCGCCCGCCGCCATCGAGCAGGCCGAGCCGACCTCGCCCTGGCAGCCGACCTCGGCACCGGAGATCGAGGCGTTCTCCTTGAACAGCATGCCGATCGCGCCCGCGGCCAGGAGGAAGCGGACCACGCCGTCCTCGTCCGCGCCCGGGACGAAGTTCATGTAGTAGTGCAGGACGGCCGGCAGGACGCCCGCGGCGCCGTTGGTCGGGGCCGTCACCACGCGGCCGCCGGCCGCGTTCTCCTCGTTCACCGCCATCGCGTAGATCGTCGTCCACTCGCTGCGGTGCATCATCGGGTCGCCCTCGGTGCGCAGCTGGCGCGCCGTGGCCGCGGCGCGGCGCTTGACGCGCAGGCCGCCGGGGAGGATGCCCTCGCGGGACATGCCGCGCGAGACGCAGGACTGCATGACGCGCCAGATCTCCAGCAGACCCTCGCGGATCTCCTCCTCCGTGCGCCACGCCTTCTCGTTCTCCAGCATGAGGGAGGAGATCGACAGGCCGGTCTCGTTCGCCAGGCGCAGCATCTCGTCGCCGGAGCGGAAGGGGTAGCGCAGGGCCGTGTCGTCGAGCTTGATCCGGTCCTCGCCCACCGCGTCCTCGTCCACGACGAAGCCGCCGCCGACCGAGTAGTAGGTCTTCTCCAGCAGCGGGGTCCCGGCCTCGTCGTACGCGAAGAGCGTCATGCCGTTCGCGTGGTACGGCAGGGAGCGCCGGCGGTGCAGGATCAGCTGGTTCGGCTCGTCGAAGGCGATCTCGTGGCCGTCACCTATCTCGGCGCCCAGCAGCCGCAGGCGGCCGCTCTTGCGGATGCGCTCCACCTCGTCGTCGGCGGTCTCCACGTTCACGGTGCGCGGGGAGTGGCCCTCCAGGCCCAGCAGGACCGCCTTGGGGGTGCCGTGGCCGTGGCCGGTGGCGCCGAGCGAGCCGAAGAGCTCGGCGCGTACGGCGGCGGTCTGGGCCAGCAGGCCGTCCTTCTTCAGCCGCGTGACGAACATCCGCGCGGCCCGCATCGGGCCGACCGTGTGGGAGGAGGAGGGACCGATGCCGATGGAGAAGAGGTCAAAGACGGAGATGGCCACGGTTGGGGGCTCCCTAGTCTGCTCGTGGGGTGGGAGGGGGCAGGAGGGGGGATTGTTCGGATTATGTCCGACAGACGAGCTTAACGCGGTGCGGTGAACACCCCGGCTGTGGGAAGGGGTGGCGAGGATGACACCGACGTGACCGGCCGGAGCCGGGCCCCGCGCCGCCGGGAGGCGCGGGGGCAAAGGGGAAGGGCCCGGCCCTGTGCGGTGCGCAGGCCGGGCCCTTCCACCCCACCGCTAGAGCGACGGGTACAGCGGGAACTTCTCGGCCAGGGCCGAGACGCGGGCCTTGAGGGCCTCGGCGTCGTAGGCGGGCTTGAGCGCCTGCGCGATGATCTCGGCGACCTCGGTGAACGCCTCCGCGTCGAAACCGCGGGTGGCGAGCGCCGGCGTACCGATCCGCAGACCCGAGGTGACCATCGGGGGCCGCGGGTCGTTCGGGATGGCGTTGCGGTTGACCGTGATGCCGACCTCGTGGAGGCGGTCCTCGGCCTGCTGCCCGTCCAGCGCGGAGTTGCGCAGGTCGACCAGGACCAGGTGCACGTCGGTGCCGCCGGTGAGGACGTCCACGCCCACGGCCTTGACGTCGTCCTGGACCAGGCGGGCGGCGAGGATCTTCGCGCCCTCCAGGGTGCGCTCCTGGCGCTCCTTGAACTCGGGCGAGGCCGCGACCTTGAAGGAGACGGCCTTGGCCGCGATCACGTGCTCCAGCGGACCGCCCTGCTGACCGGGGAAGACCGCGGAGTTGATCTTCTTGGCCAGCTCCTGCGTCGACAGGATCACACCGCCGCGCGGACCGCCGAGGGTCTTGTGCGTGGTGGTGGTGACGACGTGGGCGTGCGGCACCGGGTTCGGGTGCAGGCCCGCGGCCACCAGGCCGGCGAAGTGCGCCATGTCGACCATCAGGTACGCGCCGACCTCGTCCGCGATGCGGCGGAAGGCGGCGAAGTCCAGCTGGCGCGGGTAGGCGGACCAGCCGGCGACGATCAGCTGCGGCTTGGACTCCTTGGCCAGGCGCTCGACCTCGGCCATGTCCACCTCGCCGGACTCGTCCACGTGGTAGGGGACCACGTTGTAGAGCTTGCCGGAGAAGTTGATCTTCATGCCGTGGGTCAGGTGACCGCCGTGGGCCAGGTTCAGGCCCATGATCGTGTCGCCCGGCTTGAGCAGCGCGAACATCGCGGCGGCGTTCGCCTGCGCACCGGAGTGCGGCTGGACGTTCGCGGCCTCGGCGCCGAACAGCGCCTTGATGCGGTCGATCGCGATCTGCTCGACCACGTCGACGTGCTCGCAGCCGCCGTAGTAGCGGCGGCCGGGGTAGCCCTCGGCGTACTTGTTGGTCAGGACCGAGCCCTGGGCCTCCATGACGGCGACCGGGGCGAAGTTCTCCGACGCGATCATTTCGAGCGTGGACTGCTGGCGCACGAGTTCGGCGTCGACGGCCGCGGCGACGTCGGGGTCGAGCTCGTGGAGCGGGGTGTTCAGTACGGACATCAGGATCCCCTGGGGTCAGTTACCGGCGGTGAGCTTGGTGTACTCCTCGGCGGAGAGCACGTCCTTGGGCTCCTCCGAGATGCGAACCTTGAACAGCCAGCCGCCCTCGAAGGGGGCGGTGTTCACGAGCGCCGGGTCGTCCACGACGTCCTGGTTGGCCTCGACGATCTCGCCGGAGACCGGGGAGTAGAGGTCGGAGACCGACTTGGTCGACTCCAGCTCGCCACAGGTCTCGCCCTCGGTGACGGTGTCGCCGACCTGGGGGAGCTGGGCGTAGACGACGTCACCGAGCGCGTCGGCCGCGAACGCCGTGATGCCGACCGTCGCGACGCCGTCCACGACGTCCGACAGCCACTCGTGCTCCTTGGTGTAACGCAGATTCTCGGGGGTGCTCATGGCCTGATTCTCCTGGATGCGGGGGAGTGGATACGAACTGCGGTCTTGGGTACTGAGACGGCACCGTACGGGCCGTACGGGCTGCCCGTACGGCGGACGCGGTGCGCGGAGCTACTTCTGCCGCTTGTAGAACGGCAGCGCCACGACCTCGTACGGCTCATGCGTACCGCGAATGTCGACGCCGACACCGGAGGTCCCGGGCGCGGCGTGCGCCGCGTCCACGTAGGCCATCGCGATCGGCTTGCCCAGCGTCGGGGACGGGGCGCCCGAGGTGACCTCGCCGATCACCTCGCCGCCGGCGACCACGGGGAAGCCCGCGCGCGGGACGCGGCGGCCCTCCGCGATCAGGCCGACCAGCTTGCGCGGCGGGTTGCCGGCGGCCTTCTCGGCGGCGGCCTCCAGCGCGGCGCGGCCCACGAAGTCCCCCTCCTTCTCGAACTTCACGACCCGGCCCAGCCCCGCGTCGAACGGGGTGAGGGCGGTGGTCAGCTCGTGGCCGTACAGCGGCATGCCCGCCTCCAGCCGCAGGGTGTCCCGGCAGGACAGGCCGGCCGGGACCAGGCCCGCGCCCGCACCGGCCTCGGTGAGCGCCTGCCACAGCTGCACCGCGTGCTCGGGCGCCACGAACAGCTCGAAGCCGTCCTCGCCGGTGTAGCCCGTACGCGCGATCAGCGCGGGCACGCCCGCCACGGTGCCCGGGAGCCCCGCGTAGTACTTGAGGCCGTCCAGGTCGGCGTCGGTGAGGGAGGCGAGGATGCCGGGGGACTCCGGGCCCTGCACGGCGATCAGGGCGTAGGCGTCCCGGTCGTCGCGGACCTCGGTGTCGAAGCCGGCCGCGCGCTCGGTGAGGGCGTCGAGGACGACCTGGGCGTTGGAGGCGTTGGCGACGACCATGTACTCGGTCTCGCCGAGGCGGTAGACGATCAGGTCGTCGAGGATCCCGCCGTCCTCCTGGCAGATGTGCGTGTAGCGGGCCCGGCCGACGCCGACCGTGGAGATGTTGCCGACCAGCGCGTAGTCCAGGGCCTTGACGGCCTCCGGGCCGGTCAGGGTGATCTCGCCCATGTGGGACAGGTCGAAGAGACCGGCCCGGGTGCGGACGGCGTTGTGCTCGTCGCGCTCGCTGGCGTACCGCAGCGGCATGTCCCAGCCCGCGAAGTCGGTCATGGTGGCACCGAGCGAGCGGTGCAGCGCATCGAGGGCGGTCAGGCGGGGGGCAGTGCTCATGGGTGTGGCTCCCGGGTCCCAGGGCATCGACATGACATGACGAGGACGTTCCTCCCCATCTGTCATCGGAACCTGAGAGGTTCGCCGAGAGTTCCGCCGATCGTCCGATCACCGGTCTTCTTGACTTGCACCTTGGGTGGAGCCGCCGCGCGGCTCGCTTTTCAGATCTGCCTCATCCACGCGGTACGGGGCCTGAGAGATTCAAGGGAGGTTCTTGCTCCTTCGGCGCCCGCGCACGCCGTCGGGCGTGCCGGGACTCTCCCGCGCGGATTCAAGCGGCCGGTATGCAGTTGGTCCAGATGGCGCACATCATTGCACGGCATGTCCCTGATCGGGGGTGCGGGTCCGAAAGTTCGTACGCCTCTCCGAACGGGCCCCGCGGAACCGTAGCTGCCGGATTACCGTCTCTTTACACTCGGTGGGGAAGGGTCCTGGTGACCCGATGCGGGGGAAGGCGAGCACTGTGCGGAGATTCGGAGTGGTGGCGACGACAGGGGCCGTGGAGGCGGTGCCGGCCCAGCGGCGCGGTGCGCACGGGCGCGGCGCGGCGGCGGGCGCCGGGCGCGTGCGGGACCTGCGCGGGGCGGCGGGGCACGGGCCGCGCCGGCTCGGCTTCGCCGCGGGGGACATCGTCGTGGTCTCCGGGCTCCCCGGCGGCGGCAAGAGCACCCTGATCGAGCGGGCCGCGCCGGAGGGCGGGGCGGTGGACTCGCAGAACACGCGCGAGCGCTGGGAGCGGCGGATGCCGGGGGCGCTGCCGTACGCGGTGTACCGGCCGCTGGTGCGCGTCGCGCACTACTGGGGGCTGTGGCGGATCCTGCGCTCCGGGGCCTCGGTCGTCGTGCACGACTGCGGTACGCAGAGCTGGGTGCGCGGGCTGCTCGCGGCGGCCGCGCGGCGCCGGGGGCGGGCGCTGCACCTGCTGCTGCTGGACAGCAGTCCCGAGGAGGCGCTGTCCGGGCAGGCGGCCCGGGGGCGGCGGGTCTCGGCGTACGCGTTCGCGCGGCACCGGCATGCGGTGGGGCGGTTGCTGCGGGGGGCGGAGGCGGGGGTGCCGCCGCGGGGCTGTGCGTCGGTGGTTCTGCTGGACCGGGGCTCCGCGGCGTCGGTGGACCGGATCGCGTTCCACGCCTGAGCGGTCGGTGTGGCGGGGCGGGCCGGGCCGGGCCGGTGCGGCGCCGTTGCCGGGCTCTGCCCGGACCCGCTCCTCAAACGCCGGAGGGGCTGGATCTGCGCTCCGCGGAGGGCGGAGGGGCTGAACAGGGCGCCGGGCCGGTAGCCTGCGGGGCGACAGGCAGTGGAGTGCGGAGGCGGGGGACATGCAGGGCAGTGGCTGGCCGGAGAATGAGCTGGAGCAGGTGCTCGGGGCGGCCCTCGGGCAGCCCGATGCCGGCGGCCGGATCCTGGAGGTGCTGGGCCGCAGCCGGCTGTGGGTGCCGCTGCCCGGTGGCGGCGGGCCCGAGCAGGGCGGGGCCGAGGGGCTGACCCTGCCCACCATGGACATCGGCGGTGCGGCCTACGTACCGGTCTACAGCTCCGCGTCCCAGTTCCTGGCCTGCGTCGGCCCCGGTACGGACTTCGCGGTGGCCCCGGCGGTCGAGTTCGCCCGCGGCCTGCCCCCGCAGCTCGGCATCGCCGTGAACCCCGAGGGCGCCGTCGGCGTCCCGCTCCCGCCGCCCGCGGTCGCCGAGCTCTGCCGCGCCGGCCGGACCCCCCTCGACGGGCCCGCCACCGGTGGTCGCGTCCGCCTCTTCGAGCCGGACTGGCAGGAGGACCCGGTGGACTTCCTGGCCGCCGCGGCCGAGGAGTTCCGCGCCACCGGTGTGGTCGGCTCCGCCCACCGCTGCCTCGCCAGCGTGGAGGGCGAGGCGCCGCAGCTCTTCGTGGGTGTCCGCCTGATGGGATGGGAGCCCGAGATGCGCGAGGCCCCGATGCGGGCGCTGGAGCGGGCCCTGGAGCGTGTCCGGCCGCCGTGGCCGGTCCAGTTGATCCTCCTGGACGCTGCCGAGGACCCGGTCACGGACTGGATTCGTGAGCGCGTACGCCCCTTCTACCTCCCGTAGGGCCGCTTAAGCTGGTTACCTCTCCCGGCCGCACGCACGAGCGGGGCGGAGAGCACACGTGGACCGACGGGCGGACGAAGAGACGAAGAGGGGTACCGGGTGAGTGCGTCAGGCACGGCCGCGGCCGGGCAGGTCGAGCACATGATGCGCCAGGTGACCCCCGGGCGCTACGAGAGCTACGAGTCGCTTCTGCACGCCCTGGCCGAGGGCCGGCTGTGGATGCTGCTCTGGCAGGGGCAGCCGGGCTCCCCGGACGCCCAGTACGGCGGCATGGAGGTCGACGGCCTCGGGTACGCGCCCTGCGTCACCTCCCCGCAGGAGCTGGCCGCCAGCGGCTGGAACCGGGGCTACGAGGTGGTCACCGGGCGCGACATCGCCCGCGCGCTCTACCCCGACCGCTGGGGCCTGTGGCTCAACCCGCACGCCCAGGGCGGCGGCCTCGGCGTGCCGTGGGCCGACCTGCGCCGCATCGCGACCGGGCTGGACCGGATGCCGGCCGGCCCGCTGCGGCTCTCCGAGCCCGCCATCGAGCTCCCGCAGTTCTACGGCCTGCTGACCCAGCACGCCCACCGCACCCCGGCCGTGCGCTCGCTGCGCCGCGCCTGGGTGCAGCCCGCGCTGGGGTCGCCGTACCTCGCGGTGGGGCTCGACCTGTACGACGCCTCCTCGCCCGCGCTGGAATCCGTACGGGAGATGATGCGGCAGTCGGTGGGGGCGGTGCCCGAGGGGGTGCCCGTGTGCACCGTCGCGCTGGCCGACGAGCACGACCCGGTGGCGATGTGGCTGCGCGCGCAGACCCGCCCCTTCTACGACCGCGAGGGCCAGGCGCCCGCGTACTGAGCCCTGTACTGAGTCGCGACTCGAAGGCCCCCGCCGTACGGCGGGGGCCTTCGCCGTACCCGGGTACCGGATTCCTCGCATCCGCCGGATCGCTCCAAGATCCGCGCCCTAAAGGGCAGTTGGGCGGGATGTCCGATCCGCGCCGAACGGGCGCTCTTTCACCGCTCAACAGGTCTGGCGGTTCGGATAACGGAAGGTGTAGGCGCAGATCACGGTTGCGCATCACATCCCCGGGGGGTCTGGCGGGCGGTTGAGAGGGCGTTGAAGACTCCCCCCACCGAAGGCCGGTCCCAGTCCCGATCACCAGCTCTTCACGTGCACTTCCGGCACATTTTCTCGCCAATCGCACCACCAGCGACGCCGATTGAACCAAGCCGCCACAGCGGCGGGCATGGGCCGGCCACCGTCGGCCGAGAGGGGTCCCCACCACGATGACGGCACCACTGCACGACACCAGCGCGGCCGAGCCCGCAGCCGTGGCCGCCCCCGGCGTTCCGCAGAAGGCGATCGAGGGGCGCTCCCCCTGGAAGATCGCCTGGCTGCGCCTCAAGCGCGACAAGATCGCGCTGGCCGGCGGCGTGATCGTGCTCCTGCTGATCATCGTGGCGCTCTTCGCGCCGCTGATCGTCAAGGCGTTCGGCCACCCGCCGGACGAGCTGCACGAGGACATGCTCGACCCGCTGCTCGGTCTGCCGCTCGGCGACTGGGGCGGTATGAGCGGGGACTTCCTGCTCGGCGTCGAGCCGGTCAACGGCCGCGACGTCTTCAGCCGCATCGTCTACGGCGCCCGGATTTCGCTGCTGGTGGCCTTCCTGTCCGCCTTCGTGGCGGTCTCGCTCGGCACCGTCTTCGGCATCATCGCCGGCTACTTCGGCGGCTGGGTCGACGCGGCGATCAGCCGGGTCATGGACCTGCTGCTGGCCTTCCCGCAGCTGCTCTTCATCATCGCGCTGATCTCCGTCATCCCCAACAAGCTCTGGGGATTCGAGGGTTCGGGCCTGCGCATCGCCGTCCTGGTGCTGGTCATCGGCTTCTTCGGCTGGCCGTACATCGGCCGCATCGTCCGGGGCCAGACCCTCAGCCTGCGCGAACGCGAGTACGTGGAGGCCGCGCGCAGCCTCGGCGCGGGCCGCCTCTACATCCTCTTCCGCGAACTGCTCCCGAACCTGGTGGCGCCCATCACCGTCTACGCGACGCTGATGATCCCCACCAACGTGCTGACCGAGGCCGCCCTGAGCTTCCTCGGAGTCGGCGTCAAGCCGCCCACGCCGTCCTGGGGGGAGACCCTCTCCACGGCCGTGCGGACCTACGAGGACGATCCGCTCTTCATGATCTTCCCCGGCGTGGCGATCTTCATCACCGTGCTGGCCTTCAACCTCTTCGGCGACGGCGTTCGCGACGCCCTCGACCCGAAGGGCTCCCGCTAGCCACCGCAGGGCAAACCAGGACCCGGCCTCGTGCCGTACGTACACCGGAACTACAACGGAGGGTTGCGAGCATCGTGACTACCCATCGCACGTCGAAGCGACGACTTGCTGCCGGCACGGCCGTCGTGCTCGCGGCCATGCTGACCGCGACCGCCTGCGGCGGCAACGCCAAGGACGACGAGAAGACGGCCGCCTCCGGCGGTGCCTTCAACGCCGGTATCGACAAGGTCTCCAACCCTTCGGACAAGAAGGGCGGCGAGCTCAAGTTCGTCGGCACCCAGGACGCCGACTCCTGGGACCCGCAGCGCGGTTACTACGGCTTCATGTGGGACTTCTCCCGCTACTACACGCGCCAGCTGGTCAGCTTCAAGCCCGCCCCCGGTCAGCAGAGCACCGAGCTCGTCCCGGACCTCGCCACCGCCAAGGCCGAGATCAGCGACGCCGGCAAGACGTACAAGTACACCCTCAAGGACAACGTCACCTGGGAGGACGGCACGCCCGTCACCTCCCAGGAGATCAAGTACGGCATCGAGCGCACCTGGGCCCAGGACGTCATCTCCGGCGGCCCGGTCTACATCCAGCAGGTCCTGGACCCGAAGGCCGAGTACGCCGGCCCGTACAAGGACGCCGCTCCGGACAAGCTCGGCCTCAAGGCCATCGAGACCCCGGACGCGAAGACCATCATCTTCAAGCTCCCCGCCGCGAACGGCGACTTCGAGCAGATGCTGGCCATGCCCGCGGCGAGCCCGGTCAAGCCGGACAAGGACACGGCGGCCAAGTACGGCCTCAAGCCCTTCTCCAACGGCCCGTACAAGATCGACTCGTACGAGCCCAACAAGAGCATGAAGCTCTCGCGCAACGAGAACTTCAAGGCCGACACGGACACCATCCGCAAGGCGCTCCCGGACACCATCTCGGTCACGTTCATGGCGAACGCGGACGACATGGACAAGCGCCTGATGAACGGCGAGTTCGACGTCGACATCAACGCCACCGGCATCGGCCAGGCCGCCCGCGCCACCGCCCTCAAGGAGCACAAGGGCAACCTGGACAACGGCCAGACCGGCTTCATCCGCTACGCGGTGATGCCGCAGACCGTCGCGCCGTTCGACAACATCGAGTGCCGCAAGGCCGTCATCTACGCGGCGGACAAGAAGTCCCTGCAGACCGCCCGCGGCGGCCCGCAGGCCGGTGGCGACATCGCCCCCAACATGCTCCCGCTGGGCATCAAGGGCTCCGACGCCAAGTACGACCCCTTCGAGGTCCTGAAGAACGACGGCAAGCCGGACCTGGAGAAGGCCAAGGCGGCCCTCAAGGCGTGCGGCAAGGAGAGCGGCTTCAAGACCACCATCGCGGTCCGCAACAACAAGCCGGTCGAGGTCGCCACCGCGGTCTCGCTGCAGAACGCCCTCAAGCAGATCGGCATCGAGGCCGACGTCGACCAGTTCGACGGTGCCCAGCACTCCGGGATCATCGGTTCGCCGAAGGTCGTCAAGGAGAAGAACTACGGCATCATCATCATGGGCTGGGGCGCCGACTTCCCGACCGGTCAGGGCTTCTCCCAGCCGCTGGTCGACGGCCGCTTCATCCTGCAGAGCGGCAACAACAACTACTCCGAGCTGAACGACCCGGCGATCAACAAGCTGTTCGACGAGGCCATCGCGGAGACCGACCCGGCCAAGGCCGGCGACATCTACAAGAAGATGAACGAGAAGGTCTCGGAGGCCGCCGTCTACCTCCCCTTCGTCTACGACAAGACGATCACCTGGCGCAGCAGCCGTCTGACGAACGCCTACACCACCGACGCCTACAACGGCCGCTACGACTACGCGTCCCTGGGTGTCACGAAGTAAAAGTCCGTCAGTCCGGTTCCAGTGTTCCAGTGCCACACCCGCTAGGCACGAAGGGCAGGTGATGGCCGCGGCCACGGCGTGGGGGCGCCCTCCAGAAGAGGGTGCCCCCGGGCCGCGGCCAGGCCGAGCGCAGTGCTTGCATACCTCATCCGACGGATCTTCGCCGTCATCGTCATGCTGTTGGTCATCTCGCTGGTGACCTTCGGAATCTTCTTCCTCTTCCCGAAGCTGATCGGGACGGACCCGGCGCTCTACTTCGTCGGCAAGCAGTCCGACCCCGTCGCCATCGAGGGCATCCGGCAGAAGATGGGTCTCGACGACCCGATCCTCGTCCAGTTCGGCAAGTTCGTCGTCGGGCTGGTGGCGGGTCGCACGTACGCCAACGGCTCCGACGTCACGCAATGCGCCGCGCCCTGCTTCGGCTACTCCTTCAAGACCGAGCAGGAGGTGTGGCCGCTGCTGCTCGACTGGTTCCCGGTCACCCTCTCCCTCGCCCTCGGCGCGGTCGTGCTCTGGGTCGCCGGAGGTGTCGCCACCGGCGTCGTCTCCGCCCTCAAGCGCGGCACGCTCGTGGACCGCTCGGCCATGGGCGTCGCCCTCGCCGGCGTCTCCCTCCCCATCTACTTCACGGGCATGCTCGCCATCGCCCTCTTCTCCGACCAGCTCGGCTGGTTCTCGCGCCCCGAGGCGACCTTCGCCGACGACCCGGCGAAATGGATCAACGGCATGATCCTGCCGTGGGTCTCGCTCGCCTTCCTCTACGCGGCGATGTACGCCCGCCTCACCCGCGCGACCATGCTCGAAGTCCTCAACGAGGACTACATCCGCACCGCCCGCGCCAAGGGCCTGACGGAGCCCGTGGTCATCGGCAAGCACGCCATGCGCTCGACGATGACCCCGATCCTGACCGTCCTGGGCCTGGACCTCGGCGCCCTGATGGGCGGCGCCGTCCTGACCGAGTACACGTTCTCGCTGCACGGCCTCGGCTACAGCGCCGTCCGCGCCATCAGCGAGCACGACCTCCCGGTCATCCTGGGCATCACCCTGATCTCCGCCTTCTTCGTGGTCGCGGCGAACCTCGTCGTCGACCTCCTGTACGCGGTGATCGACCCCCGAGTGAGGCTGTCATGAGCGACACGACCAAGACCGCAGCCCTCAACCAGCCCTACGACGGGTCACCGGCGCCCACCGCCTTCCTGGAGGTCCGCGACCTCAAGGTGCACTTCCCGACCGAGGACGGCCTGGTCAAATCGGTCGACGGGCTTTCCTTCACGCTGGAGAAGGGCAAGACCCTCGGCATCGTGGGCGAGTCCGGCTCCGGCAAGTCGGTCACCTCGCTGGGCATCATGGGCCTGCACCGCGTGGGCCAGTACGGCCGCCGGCGGGCCCGGATCTCCGGCGAGATCTGGCTCGACGGCAAGGAACTGCTCTCCGCCGACGAGGACGAGGTACGCCGGCTACGCGGCCGGGAGATCGCGATGATCTTCCAGGACCCGCTCTCGGCGATGCACCCGTACTTCACCGTCGGCAAGCAGATCGCCGAGGCGTACCGGGTCCACCACAAGGTCGACAAGAAGACCGCCCGCAAGCGGGCCGTGGACCTGCTCGACCGGGTGGGCATCCCCGAGCCGCACAAGCGGGTCGACAGCTACCCGCACGAGTTCTCCGGCGGTATGCGCCAGCGCGCGATGATCGCGATGGCGCTGGTCAACAACCCCGAACTGCTCATCGCGGACGAGCCGACCACCGCCCTGGACGTCACCGTGCAGGCGCAGATCCTGGACCTCATCCGGGACCTGCAGAAGGAGTTCGGCTCCGCCGTCATCATGATCACGCACGACCTGGGCGTGGTCGCGGAGATGGCCGACGAACTGCTCGTCATGTACGGCGGCCGCTGCGTGGAGCGCGGTACCGCCGAGAAGGTCTTCTACGAGCCGCGGCACCCCTACACCTGGGGCCTGCTCGGCTCCATGCCGCGCATCGACCGGGAGCAGACCGAGCGCCTGATCCCGGTCAAGGGCTCGCCGCCCAGCCTCATCAACATCCCGAGCGGCTGCGCCTTCAACCCGCGCTGCCCGTACGCCGACGTCCCCAAGGGCGATGTGACCCGCACCGTACGGCCGGAGCTCACGGCGGCGGACGGCGCGGGGCGGGACGGCGGCCGCCACTGGTCCGCCTGCCACATGTCGCAGGAGGAGCGGACCCGGATCTGGACCGAAGAGATTGCGCCGAAGCTGTGACCGACACCACGAAGACGGAGCCGGCCGCGCACATCCCGGCGCAGGCCGCGGACTCTCCTGGGCCGCTGCTCAAGGTCACCGGCCTGACCAAGCACTTCCCCATCACCAAGGGGCTGCTGCGCCGGCAGGCCGGTGCGGTCAAGGCCGTCGACGGCCTCGACTTCGACGTCCGGCGCGGGGAGACCCTCGGCATCGTCGGCGAGTCCGGCTGCGGCAAGTCCACCATGGGCCGGCTGATCACGCGGCTGCTGGAACCGACCGGCGGCAGCATCGAGTTCGAGGGCACGGACATCACGCACCTCGGCGTGGCGGGCATGCGGCCGCTGCGCCGCGATGTGCAGATGATCTTCCAGGACCCCTACGGCTCGCTGAACCCGCGCCACACGGTGGGCACCATCGTCAGCGCCCCCTTCAAGCTCCAGAAGGTCACCCCGGAGGGCGGGCTCAAGGCGGAGGTCCAGCGGCTGCTGTCGCTGGTCGGCCTCAACCCCGAGCACTACAACCGCTATCCGCACGAGTTCTCCGGCGGGCAGCGCCAGCGCATCGGCATCGCGCGGGCGCTCGCGCTCAAGCCGAAGCTGGTGGTCGCGGACGAGCCGGTGTCCGCGCTGGACGTGTCGATCCAGGCGCAGGTGGTCAACCTGCTGGACGACCTCCAGCAGGAGCTCGGCCTCACCTACGTGATCATCGCGCACGACCTGTCGGTCATCCGGCACGTCTCGGACCGCATCGCGGTGATGTACCTGGGCAAGATCGTCGAGCTGGCGGACAACGCCTCGCTGTACGGGGCGCCGATGCACCCGTACACCACGGCCCTGATGTCGGCGGTGCCGGTGCCGGACCCGCGGCGGCGGGGCGTGAAGAGCGGCCGCATCCTGCTCAAGGGCGATGTGCCGTCGCCGATCTCGCCGCCGAGCGGCTGCCGCTTCCACACCCGGTGCTGGAAGGCCACGCAGGTCTGCGCGACGACGGAACCGCCGCTGCTTTCGTTGAAGCCGGGGCACCAGGTGGCCTGCCACCACCCGGAGAACGCCCCGGACCAGTCCCCGGACGACACCCCGCTCCCGGGCGCGGCTACGGAGTAGCGAGGCCGAGGCTGAGGCGGGCCCCTCGGGGGGCCCGCCGCTCCAGCCCGGCGGGCGTTTGAGGCGCGGGGGTCCGGGGGCGGCGCCCCCGCAACGGCGCGGCACCGGCGACCGGGCCGGTGACCATGACCCGGCGGGTGACAATGACCCCGTGCTCCACGATCTCTTCCCGCCCGGGATCCAGCATGCCCTGGACCTCGCCGGCATCTTCGTCTTCGCCACCGCGGGCGCCCTGCTCGCCGTCCGCAAGAACTTCGACGTCTTCGGCATCGCCGTCCTCGCCCTGGTCACGGCCCTCGGCGGCGGCCTCTTCCGCGACCTCGTCATCGGCGCCGTCCCCCCGGCCGCCTTCGGCGAGCTCAGCTTCTTCGTCACCCCCCTGATCGCCGCCGCCCTCGTCTTCTTCCTGCACCCCGAGGTCCAGCGGATCAACCGCGCCATCAACGTCTTCGACGCCGCCGGCCTCGGCCTGTTCTGCGTGACCGGCACCACCAAGGCGTACGAGTACGGCCTCGGCCTCACCGCCTCCGCCGCGCTCGGCCTGGCCACGGCCGTCGGCGGCGGCGTCCTGCGCGACGTGCTCGCCAACGAGGTCCCCTCGCTGCTGCGCGACCGCGAGATGTACGCCGTGCCCGCCGTCATCGGCGCCGCCATGGTCGCCGTCTTCATCGGCCTGGACGCCCTGAACGCCGTCACCACCGCCCTGGCGATCGTGACCACCTTCGTTCTGCGGCTCCTCGCCATGCGCTACCACTGGCGGGCCCCGCTGGCCTGGAACCGCCGCTCGGCCGTGGCCGAAGAGCCCTGAGCAAAGAAAGCTACCGCTTAGTAGCACGCGGATGTATCGTCGTTCCATGTCATACGCAGCCGCCCAGGCATCCATCGGCGACAGTGAGTTCGACCGTGACACCCGCATCGCCGAGCGCGCGGACGAGCCCGGCGTCTACGACGCGGAACTCTCCGCCGGCTGGACGATCATCGCCGCGGTCAACGGCGGCTACCTGCTGGCCCTGGTCGGCCGGGCCCTGGCCGCGGCCCTGCCGCACCCGGACCCCTTCACGGTCTCCGCGCACTACCTGACCTCCTCCGTGCCCGGCCCCGCCGTGATCCGCACCGAGGTGGTCCGCGTCGGCCGCACCCTCTCCACCGGCCAGGCGTCGCTGTTCCAGTTCGACGCGAACGGCCACGAGGTGGAGCGCATCCGCGTCCTCGCCTCCTACGGCGACCTCGCCGCCCTCCCCGACGACGTGCGCACGGTCGCCACCCCGCCCGTCATGCCCTCCTACGAGGACTGCATCGGCCCCGAGGCCGGCCCGGCCCCGATCCCCGGCAGCTCCGCCATCGTGGACCGGCTGCGGCTGCGCCTGGATCCGGCCACCGCGGGCTGGGCCGTCGGCGCCCCCTCCGGCAAGGGCGAGATGCGCGCCTGGTTCGAGCTGGCCGACGGCCGCGACGCCGACCCGCTGTCCATGCTGCTCGCCGTGGACGCGCTGCCGCCCACCGCCTTCGACCTCGGCCTCGTCGCCTGGACCCCGACGGTCGAGCTCACCACCCACATCCGCCGCCGCCCCGCCCCGGGCCCGCTGCGGATCTCCATCACCACCCGCAACCTGGCCGGCGGCTTCCTGGAGGAGGACGCCGAGGTCTGGGACTCCACCGACCACCTGGTCGCCCAGTCCCGCCAGCTGGCCCGCGCCCTGCGCCCCGCCTGACCCGCCGCGGCGGGAGCCCGGCCCGCCGCGCGGGCCGGGACCGGCGGGCTCGTAGAATCGGGGGATCATGGCCTACCTCGACCACGCCGCAACCACCCCGATGCTGCCGGAGGCCGCTGCGGCGATGACCGCGCAGTTCGCCGCCACCGGCAACGCCTCCTCACTGCACGCCGCCGGCCGCCGGGCCCGCCGTACCGTCGAGGAGGCCCGGGAAGCCTTCGCCGAGGCCGTCGGCGCCCGCCCCAGCGAGGTGGTCTTCACCGCCGGCGGCACCGAGTCCGACAACCTCGCCGTCAAGGGCCTCTACTGGGCCCGCCACGACGCCGACCCCGCCCGCACCCGCGTCCTCGCCAGCCCCGTCGAGCACCACGCCGTGCTCGACGCGGTGCACTGGCTCGCCGAGCACGAGGGCGCGCGCGTCGAATACCTGCCCGTCGACCGGTACGGGCGCGTGCACGCCGACGCCTTCCGGGAGGCCGTCGCACGCAACCCCGACGACATCGCCCTGGCCACCGTCATGTGGGCCAACAACGAGATCGGCACCGTCATGCCGGTCCACGAGCTCGCCGCCATCGCCCGCGAGGCCGGGATCCCGCTGCACTCCGACGCCGTCCAGGCGTTCGGGCAGCTCGACGTCCGCTTCGGGGACAGCGGCCTGGCCGCCATGACCGTCAGCGGCCACAAGGTCGGCGGCCCCTACGGCATCGGCGCGCTGCTCCTCGGCCGTGACCAGAGCCCCGTACCCGTCCTGCACGGGGGCGGGCAGGAGCGGCACGTCCGCTCCGGCACCCTGGACGTGCCGGCCGTCGCCGCCTTCGCCGTCGCCGCCGTGCTCGCCGCCGAGCGGCGCGAGCGGTTCGCCGCGGAGATCGGCGCGCTGCGCGACGAGCTCATCGCCGCCGTCCGCGCGGCCGTGCCCGACGCCGTCCTCGGGGGAGACCCCACGGAGCGGCTGCCGGCCAACGCCCATTTCAGCTTCCCCGGCTGCGAGGGCGACTCCCTGCTGCTCCTGCTCGACGCCCAGGGCATCGAGTGCTCCACCGGATCCGCCTGCACCGCGGGCGTCGCCCAGCCCAGCCATGTCCTGCTCGCGGCCGGCACCGATCCGCGGCTGGCCCGCGGCACCCTGCGCTTCTCCCTCGGCCACACCTCCACCAAGGAGGACGTCGAAGCCCTGGCCGCCGCCATCGGCCCGGCGGTCGAACGCGCCCGGACGGCCGGCCTCAGCTGACCGGCTGACCATCCGACCGGTGGAACGGTCCGGGAGGCTCAGGCCGGAGCGGCCAGGGCCTCCCGGACCATGCGTATGTAGCGGTCCCAGTCCCAGTGGCCGCCGGGATCCGTGTGGTCGGCGCCCGGCACCTCGGAATGGCCGACGATGTGCGTCCGGTCCGCGGGGAACCCGTAGCGCCGGCAGACATCCGCCGCCAGCCGCGCCGACGCCGCGTACATCGCGTCGGTGAAGTCCTTCGGCCGGTCCACGAAGCCCACGTGCTCGATGCCGACACTGCGCTCGTTCATCGAGCGGTTGCCCGCGTGGTACGCCACGTCCAGCTCGCGCACCATCTGCTCCACATGGCCGTCCCCGCGCACGATGTAGTGCGCCGACGCCTTGTGCCAAGGATTCCGGAAAGCGTCCACCGAGGACTGGAATCCGCCCTGTGTGACATGCACGACGATCCGGTCCACCCGGTAGTCCTCGGGCCGGTCGGCCCGCCGCCAGTTCGCCGGGGAGGCCGCGGTCCAGCCCACCCCCGCGTGGTCCGTCTCGCCCTCCTTGCGCGGCTTGGAGACCCCCGGCAGCAGCCACCAGCCCCGTCTGATCTCGTCCCGGCCCGCGACCGCCGCCGCCGCGGCCAGGCCGAGGCCGCCGAACAGCACCGCCCTGCGCGTGCGGCTCCCCGGCTTCGGTCCCGCGTTCCCCTGCTCGGTCATGTGATCCACCCCCTGACCCGACAACGCGCTGTGACCCCGCGCGGTTCCCCCGTACCCTGGGAAGCGCTATGACTCAGAACCTGCCGCGCACCGACCGCCCCCTCCGCGTCCTGGCCGCCATGTCCGGCGGTGTGGACTCCGCCGTCGCCGCCGCCCGCGCGGTCGAAGCCGGGCACGAGGTGACCGGCGTACATCTGGCGCTGTCCGCGAACCCGCAGTCCTTCCGGACCGGCGCCCGCGGCTGCTGCACCATCGAGGACTCCCGCGACGCCCGCCGCGCGGCCGACGTCATCGGCATCCCCTTCTACTGCTGGGACCTCGCCGAGCGCTTCCGCGAGGACGTCGTCGAGGACTTCGTCGCCGAGTACGAGGCCGGGCGCACCCCGAACCCCTGCCTGCGCTGCAACGAGAAGATCAAGTTCGCGGCGCTGCTGGACAAGGCGCTCGCCCTCGGCTTCGACGCGGTCTGCACCGGCCACTACGCCACCGTCGTGGAGAACCCCGACGGCACCCGCGAGCTGCACCGCGCCTCCGACATGGCCAAGGACCAGTCCTACGTGCTCGGCGTCCTCGACGAGAAGCAGCTCGCGCACGCGCTCTTCCCGCTCGGCGACACCGTCACCACCAAGGACGAGATCCGCGCCGAGGCCGAGCGCCGGGGCCTCGCCGTGGCCAAGAAGCCCGACAGCCACGACATCTGCTTCATCGCGGACGGCGACACCCAGGGCTTCCTCGCCCAGCGCCTCGGCACCGCCGAGGGCGACATCGTCGACGAGGCCGGCACCAAGGTCGGCACCCACGAGGGCGCCTACGGCTTCACCATCGGCCAGCGCAAGGGCCTGCGCATCGGCCACCCCGCCGCCGACGGCAAGCCGCGCTACGTGCTCGACATCTCGCCGGTGAACAACACCGTCACCGTCGGCCCCGTCGAGGCGCTCGACGTCACCGCGCTCACCGCGATCCGCCCGCGCTGGTGCGGGGCCCGGGCCGCGGAGCCCGGTACGTACACCGCGCAGCTGCGCGCCCACGGCGGCGAGACCGAGGTCTTCGCCGAGCTCGTGGACGGCGAGCTGCGGGTCTCCTTCACCGAACCGGTCCGCGGCGTGGCCCCCGGCCAGGCGATCGTGCTCTACGACGGCACCC
Organism: Streptomyces sp. NPDC047014; assembly: GCF_040644195.1. Lineage (NCBI taxonomy): Bacteria > Bacillati > Actinomycetota > Actinomycetes > Kitasatosporales > Streptomycetaceae > Streptomyces > Streptomyces sp. NPDC047014. The sequence continues at coordinate 27,210 of NZ_JBEYVX010000038.1, forward strand.
GCGTGGTCGGCTCCGCCACCATCGCGACGACCACCCGCGCGGCCGCCGCCTCCGTCTGAGGGCGGGCGGCGGCGGGCGGCGCGTCGCCCCGGGCTCAGACCACCGTCAGGACGATCTTGCCGGTGGTGCGGCCCTGCTCGCCGATCTCGTGGGCCCGGGCGGCCTCCGCCAGCGGGAGCACGGTCTCCACCAGCGGCTTGAGCAGCCCCTTGTCCGCGAGCTCCGCGATCGCCTCCAGGCCCTTGGGGTCGGGCTCGACCAGCACCCAGGAGGCGTGCACCGCGTCGACCCCGGACGGCACCGAGTCCGGGCCGGGCAGCGAGACCAGGTGCCCGCCGGGCCGGAGCACCTTCAGCGAGCGCTCGGCGGTGTCCCCGCCCAGCGCGTCCAGGACGACGTCGACGTCCGCGACGGCCTCCGCGAAGTCCGCCGAGCGGTAGTCGATCAGCTCGTCGGCGCCCAGCTCGCGCAGCACCTCGTGCTTGGCCGCGCTCGCGGTGCCGATCACGTACGCCCCGCGCGCCTTGGCGATCTGCACCGCCAGGTGGCCGACGCCGCCGGCCGCGGCGTGCACCAGCACCCGCTGCCCGGCGGTGACCCCGGCCGTGTCCACCAGGGCCTGCCAGGCGGTGAGCGCCGCCAGCGGCAGGGCCGCCGCCTGTACGTGGTCGAGGGAGGCCGGCTTGCGGGCGAAATGCCGGGCCGGGGCCACCACGTACTCGGCGTAGGCGCCCGCCTGCCGCGGGAAGTGCGGCATGCCGTACACCTCGTCGCCGGGGGCCCACAGGGTCACGCCGGGGCCGACGGCCTCGACGGTGCCGGAGACGTCCCAGCCGACGATCGGGGTCTCGCCCCACGTGATCAGGGCGCCGCTGGCCCGGGTCTTCCAGTCCACCGGGTTGACGCCGGCCGCGTGGACCCGGACCAGGACCTCGCCCAGACCGGGCTCGGGCCGGTCGATCTCCCGCTCGACCAGGTTCTCCGGGCCGCCCCACTCGTTCACGACGATCGCGCGCATGTTCCGTCCGCCTCTTTCATCCGGGTGTGTCCGCCTCCGGGTCGTTTCCCGGTGACGTGTCTCAGATTCGGGGACGGCGTACGCTCATGGTATTGGCCGTTTGGCCACTATGTGACAGGATCTGGCCATGAGTGAGACGCGGGACGACAGCACCGGGGGCGGCAGACCCACGCCCCGCCCCGGGCGCGGTACGGACGGCCGGCACCTGGTCGCCGTACTGGCCCTGCCCGGCTTCCCGCCCTTCGAGCTCGGGATCCCCTCCCGGGTCTTCGGCAGCGCCGTGGACGAGGACGGGGCCGCGCTCTACGAGGTCGTCGTCTGCACCGCCGACGGCGGGCCCGTGCTCAGCGACTCCGGCTTCACCCTCCAGCCCGCCGCCGGGCCGGAAGCCCTCACCGCCGCCGACACCGTGATCGTCCCGCCCACCCACGCCATGCCCGAACTGGCCCTCGGCGGGCCCCTGCCGCCCGCCGTCGCCGCGGCCGTCGCCGGGATCCGGCCCGGCACCCGGCTGGTCTCGATCTGCTCCGGCTCCTACGTGCTCGCCGCCGCGGGCCTGCTCGACGACCGGCCCGCCACCACGCACTGGAACCTCGCCCAGGAGTTCCGCCGGGCCTACCCCCGGGTCCGCGTCGACGAGGACGTCCTCTTCGTGGACGACGGCGACGTTCTCACCTCGGCCGGGGTCTCCTCCGGCGTCGACCTGTGCCTGCACCTGATCCGCCGCGACCACGGCGCGGCCGTCACCAACCGGGCCGCCCGCATGTGCGTCGTACCGCCCTGGCGCGACGGCGGGCAGGCCCAGTACATCGACCGGCCCGTGCCGGAGCCCACCGTGGCCACCACCACCGCCACCCGCGCCTGGGCCCTGGAACGCCTCGCCGGCCCCATCAGCCTCAACGAGCTGGCCGCGCACGCCCGGATGAGCCTGCGCACCTTCACCCGGCGCTTCCGCGACGAGGTCGGCATGACCCCCGTGCAGTGGCTCACCGCCCAGCGCCTCGAAGTCGCCCGCGGCCTGCTCGAATCCAGCGACCTCCCCGTCGACCTGGTCGCCCACCGCTCCGGCTTCGGCTCGGCGAACTCCCTGCGCCAGCACATGCGCGCCTCCCTCGGCGTCTCCCCGATCGCCTACCGCCGCACCTTCCAGCCGCACGCGGCGGCATGACCCCGGAGGTAATCGCCCCCGCGCCCCCGCCCTGCCAGGATCGGACCAACGGCCGCTACCGGCGGGCCGGTTGACACCGACAGGGGAGCAGACCATGACCGCCTACGCCATAGCCCACCTCCGCCCCGCGGCGATGAACGAGGACATCCTCGGCTACATCGAGACCATCCAGTCCACGATGGACCCCCACGAAGGCCGCTTCCTCGTGCACGGTCAGGAGGCCGAGGTCCTGGAGGGCCCCTTCCCCGGCACCGTGGTCGTCATCGCCTTCCCGGACATGGCACGGGCCCGCGCCTGGTACACCTCGGACGCCTACCAGGCCATCCTCCCGCTCCGCACCCGCCACATCCCGGGCGAGGCCATCCTCATCGAGGGCGTCCCCGCCGACTACGACCCCGCCCGGACGGCGGCCTCCCTGCGCGCCGCGTCCGGACTCTGACGGCCCCCCGGGCCTGTGCCCCCGGGCCGCCCGCGACCTGCGAGCATGGGCGGTATGGCTACTCATCTGATCACCGGTGCCGGGTCCGGTATCGGCGCTGCCGTCGCCGCTCGGCTGCACGCCCGGGGCGACGAGCTCGTCCTCCTCGCCCGTGACGCCGCACGCGGCAAGCAGCTCGTCGAGCGGTACCCCGGGGCGCGGGCCCTCGTGGGGGACCTCGCCGATCCCGACCGGCTGTCCTGGGCCTTCTCGAAGCAGGCCGTCCCGGAGCGCATCGACTCGCTGCTGCACATCGCCGGGATCGTCGACCTCGGGCCGGTGGGGGAGCTGCGGCCGAAGACCTGGCACCAGCAGCTCAACGTCAACCTCATCGCCCCCGCCGAGGTGACCCGGCTGCTGCTGCCCACCCTGCGGGCCTCCCGGGCCACCGTCGTCTTCGTGAACTCCGGCGCCGGCCTCACCGCCCACGCCGACTGGAGCGCCTACGCCGCCTCCAAGCACGGGCTCAAGGCCCTCGCCGACTCGCTGCGCGCCGAGGAGCGGGCCCACGGCATCCGGGTCACCTCCGTGTACCCCGGCCGCACCGCCAGCCCGATGCAGGCCAAGGTGCACTCGCAGGAGGGCAAGGAGTACGACCCGGCCGCCTGGATCGACCCCGAGTCCGTCGCGACCACCGTCGTCATGGCCCTCGACCTGCCCCGCGACGCCGAGGTCAACGACCTCTCCGTGCGGCCCGGCCGGTGAGCGCCGCCGCGACCGGTGTCGGCTCGCTGCCCGGCGGCGACGCCCGCGAGGCCGCGAAGACGGCGACCGGCTCCTTCGAGGACTTCCCGTACCTGCCCGAGCTGCCCGCGCGCGGCCCCGGCGCGGACATGATCGGCCGTTCCCTCGGGCTGCTGGTCGACCTGTACGCCCACGTCGAGCCCAGCGGCTGGCGGATCAGCGACCGGCCCGGCCGGGACACCCGCCGGGCCCGTTCCTGGCTCGGGGAGGACCTGGACGCCCTGGAGGAGTTCACCCAGGGCTACACCGGCAGGCTCAAGCTCCAGGCCGTCGGGCCCTGGACCCTGGCCACCGCCCTGGAACTGCACGGCGGCGAGGCCGTGCTCCAGGACCCCGGCGCCTGCCGGGACCTGGCCGCCTCCCTGGCCGAGGGCCTGCGCGCGCACCTCGCGGACGTCCGCCGGCGCGTCCCCGGCGCCGAGATCGTGCTCCAGTACGACGAGCCCTCGCTCACCGCCGTGCTGCGCGGCCGGGTCCGCTCCGCGAGCGGCTACCGCACCTACCGGGCCGTCGACCGGCAGGTCGTCGAGGGCACCCTGCGCGAGGCGTTCGCCGTCCACGACGGCGAGGTGATCGTGCACTCCTGCGCGCCCGAGGTCCCCTTCGGACTGCTCCGGCGGGCGGGCGCCGCCGGCGTCTCGTTCGATTTCTCCCTGCTCACCGAGCGCGAGGACGAGGCCCTCGGCGAGGCCGTCGAGGGCGGGACGAAACTCTTCGCCGGAGTGGTGCCCGGCACCGATGCCCCGTTGTCGGACCCGGGCGGTAGCGTCATGGGTGTCAGGAAGCTCTGGCGCAGGCTGGGCCTGGCCCCGGGGACCCTCGCGGGGTCCGTCGTGGTCACCCCGTCGTGCGGCCTGGCGGGCGCCTCGCCCGCCTACGCGCGCGCGGTGCAGGCCCATTGCGTCAGAGCGGCGAGGTCGCTCGCCGACAACCCTGAGTGACGGACGAGACGGGTCACGGGAGGAACGGCATGGCAGCCGAACAGCAGGACATGGCAGTACCGGCGGCGGTGCGCGAGCAGCACCAGCTGCTGGCCGAGCAGGTCGAGGAGCACCGCTTCCGGTACTACGTGAACGACCAGCCGGTCGTCAGCGACGCCGAGTTCGACAGGCTGCTGCGCTCCCTGGAGGCCCTGGAGGACCAGTACGCGGAGCTGCGCACCCCCGATTCGCCCACCCAGAAGGTGGCCGGGGCGTATGAGACGGACTTCGCCTCCGTGCAGCACCGCGAGCGCATGCTCTCCCTCGACAACGCCTTCGACGACGAGGAACTGGCCGCCTGGGCCGAGCGCGTGGCCCGCGATGTGAACACCTCGGACTACCACTACCTCTGCGAGCTCAAGGTGGACGGCCTCGCCGTCAACCTCACCTACGAGAAGGGCCGCCTGACCCGCGCGGCCACCCGCGGCGACGGCCGCACCGGCGAGGACATCACGCCCAACGTCCGCACCATCGCGGAGATCCCGGACCGCCTCGCGGGGGACCGGATCCCGGACCTCGTCGAGATCCGCGGCGAGGTCTACTTCCCGATGGAGAAGTTCGAGGAGCTGAACGCCCGGCTCGTCGCCGCCGAGGGCAAGCCCTTCGCCAACCCGCGCAACGCCGCAGCCGGTTCGCTGCGCCAGAAGGACCCGAAGGTCACGGCGAGCCGCCCGCTGCACATGGTGGTGCACGGCATCGGCGCCCGCGAGGGCTTCGAGATCGAGCGCCAGTCGCAGGCGTACGAGCTGCTGCGCGAGTGGGGCCTGCCCACCGCCCGGCACAACAAGGTGGTCTCCTCCCTCGCGGAGGTACGGGAGTTCATCGCGGGGTTCGGTGAGAACCGGCACTCCGTGGAGCACGAGATCGACGGGGTCGTCGTCAAGCTCGACGAGGTCGCGCTCCAGGGGCGGCTGGGCTCCACGGCGCGCGCGCCGCGCTGGGCCATCGCCTGGAAGTACGCCCCCGAGGAGGTCAACACCAAGCTGATCGACATCAAGGTCGGCGTGGGGCGCACCGGGCGCGTGACCCCGTTCGCGCAGGTGGAGCCGGTGACGGTGGCGGGCTCCGAGGTGGAGTTCGCGACCTTGCACAACCAGGAGGTCGTCAAGGCCAAGGGCGTGCTCATCGGGGACACGGTGGTGCTGCGCAAGGCCGGTGACGTCATCCCCGAGATCCTGGGCCCGGTGGTGGACCTCCGGGACGGCACCGAGCGCGAGTTCGAGATGCCGTCGGAGTGCCCGGCCTGCGGGACGGCGCTGCGGCCCATGAAGGAGGGGGACATCGATGTCCGCTGCCCCAACGGGCAGACCTGCCCGGCCCAGTTGCGCGAGCGGCTGTTCTACCTCGGCGGCCGGCAGTCCCTGGACATCGAGCACTTCGGCATGGTGGCGGCGGCCGCGCTGACCGCCCCGCTGGAGCCGGCGCAGCCGCCCCTGCTCGACGAGGGCGATCTCTTCGGCCTGACCATCGAGCAGCTGCTGCCGATCAAGGCGTACGTCCTGGACCAGGACAGCGGTCTGCCCAAGCGCGATCCGAAGACCGGCGAGGAGAAGGTCGTCACGGTCTTCGCCAACCAGAAGGGCGAGCCGAAGAAGAACGCCCTGGCGATGCTGGAGAACATCGCCGCGGCCAAGACGCGCCCGCTCGCCCGGGTCATCAACGGCCTGTCCATCCGCCACGTCGGCCCCGTCGCGGCCGAGGCCCTGGCGCGCGAGTTCCGGTCGATCGCGGCGATCGAGGCGGCCACCGAGGAGCAGCTGACCGCCACCGACGGGGTCGGCGCGATCATCGCCGCCTCCCTCAAGGAGTGGTTCGCCGTCGACTGGCACCAGGAGATCCTGCGCAAGTGGCGGGAGGCCGGGGTGCGGATGGAGGAGGAAGGTTCCGCCGAGGAGCAGGGCCCGCGGCCGCTGGAGGGGCTGACCGTGGTCGTCACCGGCACTTTGCAGAGCCACACGCGCGACGGCGCGAAGGAGGCCCTGCAGAGCCGCGGCGCCAAGGTGACCGGATCCGTGTCGAAGAAGACCTCCTTCGTCGTGGTCGGCGACAACCCGGGCTCGAAGTACGACAAGGCCGTGCAGCTGAAACTGCCCGTCCTGGACGACGCCGGCTTCGCGGTGCTGCTGGAGCAGGGCCCGGACGCGGCGAGAGAGGCCGCCCTTCCGGTGGATGGCGGGGCGGCGGAGGAGTAGTACACACAGGGGCGATGCCCGCGGGGGAGTGGCGAAGGCGAACGGATGCGTGGCGTGCGGCCGTACGGGCGGGCGCACGCCAGGCGCGGCGGGCGGTGGTAAACGGCCGGTACAAGGCTGTTGCCGGGGCGGTGACCTGTCGGATCATCGGAGGGGTGACGGGGGGTCCTGGTCCAAACTCACCCGTTCGGCGGATACCGTACTGATGAGGATGGCTGGGTCGCATTCGGGCAACCACTGCCGACCGCTGCCCCTGGGAGCCTCCCGCGTCCTACTGTTGAGGCGTGCGCCTGTCGTGCGCGGCTGCAGGATGCGATCTCGGCCGTGGTGACACGACACCGGGGCCATCGCGTGACATCGGCATCGCCGGCTGTGAGAGGTACGGGCATGAAACCCACCGAAAGCGCCGACCCGTCACCCGAATTCGGCGGGGATCCCCCCTCCATGCGGGCGGGCAGGTTCGGGCTGCTGGGTGCCAGGACACCGGAGACCACCCGGCCGGTCGACACCGGCGAGGGCGGGCAGGGACGGCGCGGAGTGCTGCCCTTCCTCGTGGTCGGGCTCGCGCTGGCGGTCCTCGTCACCGGCGTCGTGTCCGCCCTGAACGACCGTCAGGCCCTGTTCCCCGGCGGCCCGGTCGGCTGGGCCCTGGCCCTCCTCACCGGCATCATCGTCGGCCACCTCGTCGCGCTGGGCCGCGACCGCTGGTGGGGCGGCACCGGATCGGGCGCGGCCCTCACCCTCGGCGTCCTCATCCTCTACGGCTGGGTGCCCGCGGGCCTGGTCTCGCTGGCCGTGGTCTCCCTCGTCGGGGCCGCGCGCCGGCACCGCTGGCGGCAGGGCCTGCTGCACGGCTCCGTCGACATCCTCGGCATCGGCGCCGGCGCCCTCGTCCTCGCCACCTTCGGCGAGACCCCCACCGTCGAAGCCCCCTGGCTGCCCACCACCTGGGGCCTGGACGCCGTCCCCGAGATCGTCTTCGTCGCCGTCGCCTACCTGGTCTCCACCCGCCTGCTGCTGTGGATCGCCCTCGCCCCGCGCGGGGCCGGCCTGCCCAGCGTCGCCCGCACCGCCCTGCTCCGGCAGGCGTTAGTGGCCGTCGCGCTGCTCGGTATCGCACCCCTCATCGGCGTCGTCGCGATCACCCTGCCCGTCCTGCTGCCGCTGTTCGCCGTGCCGCTGATCGCCCTGGACTCCACCCTGTGGATCGCCCGCGCCCGCGCCGAGGAGCAGCTCCGCGACCCGCTGACCGGGCTGCCGAACCGGCAGTGGCTGCTGGAGCGCGCCTGGTCCGCCCTGGACGAGGCTGAACGTTTGGGCAGCCGCGCCGCGCTCGTGCTGATCGACCTGGACCGCTTCCGCGCCGTCAACGACACCCTGGGCCACCTGGCCGGGGACCGGCTGCTGCTCCAGATCGCCGACCGGCTGCGCCAGGCCCTCCCCGAGGACGCCGAGGCCGCCCGGCTCGGCGGTGACGAGTTCGCCGTCCTGCTGCCCGTGGCCGACTCCACCACCAGCGCCCAGCGCATCGCCCGTCACCTCGTGGCCGAGCTCAGCTCCCCGCTGGACCTGGACGGGCTCACCCTCGTCCTGGAGGCCAGCGCCGGCCTCGCCGTCTTCCCCGACCACGCGCTCGACGCCGAGGGGCTGCTGCGGCGCGCCGACGTCGCCATGTACCAGGCCAAGCGCGACCGTACGGGCGTGGAGGTGTACGAGTCCAAGCGGGACAGCAACACCCCCGACCGCCTGGGACTGCTCGGGGATCTCCGCAGAGCCCTGGACGCCGGCGAAGTGGAACTGCACTACCAGCCCAAGGTCCGCTTCGACGGGCAGGTCGCCGGGCTGGAGGCCCTGGTGCGCTGGGTGCATCCGGAGCGCGGCCGGGTCCCCCCGGACGAGTTCATCGCGATCGCCGAGACCTCCGGGCTGATGCCGCATCTGACCGAGTACGTACTGGAGACCGCGCTCGCCCAGGTGGCGCGCTGGCGGGCCCAGGGGCTCAAGGTCCCGGTCGCCGTCAACGTCTCGCCGCGCGATGTCCACACCCCCGGCTTCGCGGGCGCCGTCGCCGCGCGCCTCGCCCGGCACGGGGTCCCCGCCAGCGGTCTCCAGCTGGAGATAACGGAGCACGTCCTGCTGGAGGACCCCCAGCGGGCCGCGGACACCATGGCCGGGCTCACCGGGCACGGCGTGAAGATGTCCCTGGACGACTTCGGCACCGGCTACTCCTCGCTGGTCCACCTGCGCCGCCTGCCGGTCAGCGAGTTGAAGATCGACCGCTCGTTCGTGGGCCGGCTGGCCGTCGACACCCAGGACGCGGAGATCGTCCGCTGCACGGTGGACCTCGCGCACTCGCTGGGCCTGCTGGTCGTCGCCGAGGGCGTCGAGGACGACGAGACCTGGGAGCGCCTGCGGGACCTGGGCTGCGACGCCGTCCAGGGCTGGCTGGTGGCCGCCGCCATGCCGCCGCAGGAGGCCACCGCCTGGCTGCTGGCCCGCGGCGAGCGCGGCTGGCGCCGCCCGGCGGACATCACGGCGGAGCTGGCGGCGGCCGAGGCCGACGCGGTCTGACCCGGCCTCCGGCCCCGCCGGGGCTCCGCGCGGGGGTGCGGTTCGGGCCATGCCCCAAACCGTTTCGCAGGCCGCCCGCCCCGCCCCATAGGATTGAGCCCGAAACTACACATCCACCCACCCCCAGAGGATCGCTGCATGCCTGGCATTACGCGCGAGGAGGTCGTCCACCTCGCTCGGCTGGCGCGCCTTGAGCTGTCCAGCAACGAGCTGGATCACTTCGCCGGACAGCTCGACGACATCATCGGCGCGGTCGCCCGCGTCTCCGAGGTCGCCGACCAAGACGTCCCGCCGACCTCCCACCCGCTGCCGCTGACCAACGTCATGCGCGCGGACGAGGTCCGTCCGTCGCTCACCCCCGAGCAGGCGCTCTCCGGTGCTCCCGCCCAGGAGCAGCAGCGTTTCAAGGTGCCGCAGATCCTGGGGGAGGACTAACAGCCATGGTCGACATCATCAAGCTCACGGCCGCCGAGACCGCCGAGAAGATCGCCTCCGGCGAGCTCACGGCCGTCGAGGTGACCGAGGCCCACCTGGCCCGCATCGACGCCACCGACGAGAAGGTCAACGCCTTCCTGCACGTGGACCGCGAGGGTGCCCTCGCCCAGGCCCGCGCCGTCGACGCCAAGCGCGAGGCCGGCGAGAAGCTGGGCCCGCTGGCGGGCGTACCGCTGGCCCTCAAGGACATCTTCACCACCGTCGGGGTCCCGACCACCGTCGGCTCGAAGATCCTCGAAGGCTGGATCCCGCCCTACGACGCCACCCTGACGCGCAAGCTCAAGGAAGCCGACGTCGTCATCCTCGGCAAGACCAACATGGACGAGTTCGCCATGGGGTCCTCCACCGAGAACAGCGCCTACGGCCCCACCGGCAACCCCTGGGACCTCACCCGGATCCCCGGCGGCTCCGGCGGCGGCTCCGCGGCGGCCCTCGCCGCCTTCCAGGCCCCGCTCGCCATCGGCACGGACACCGGCGGTTCCATCCGCCAGCCCGCCGCCGTCACCGGCACCGTCGGCGTGAAGCCCACGTACGGCGGTGTCTCCCGCTACGGCATGGTCGCCTTCTCCTCCTCCCTCGACCAGGGCGGCCCGTGCGCCCGTACGGTCCTGGACGCGGCCCTGCTGCACGAGGTGATCGCCGGCCACGACCCGCTCGACTCCACCTCCATCGACGCCCCGGTCCCGCCGGTCGTCGAGGCCGCCCGCAACGGCTCCGTCGCCGGGATGCGCGTCGGTGTGGTCAAGCAGTTCGCCGGCGAGGGCTACCAGGCCGGTGTCGTCCAGCGCTTCAACGAGTCGGTGGAGCTCCTCAAGGAGCTCGGCGCCGAGATCGTCGAGCTGGACTGCCCCTCCTTCGACCTCGCGATGGCCGCGTACTACCTGATCGCGCCCTCCGAGTGCTCCTCGAACCTGGCCCGCTTCGACGCCATGCGCTACGGCCTGCGCGTCGGCGACGACGGCACCAAGTCCGCCGAGGACGTCACCGCCCTGACCCGCGAGGCCGGCTTCGGCGACGAGGTCAAGCGCCGCATCATCCTCGGCACGTACGCGCTCAGCTCCGGCTACTACGACGCGTACTACGGCTCCGCCCAGAAGGTCCGCACGCTCATCAGCAAGGACTTCGAGAAGTCCTTCGAGCGGGTCGACGTCATCGTCTCACCGACGACCCCGACCACCGCCTTCCCGATCGGTGAGCGCACCGACGACCCCCTCGCGATGTACCTCGCGGACCTGTGCACCATCCCGACCAACCTGGCCGGCAACTCCGCCATGTCGCTGCCCTGCGGCCTGGCCCCGGAGGACGGTCTCCCGGTCGGGCTCCAGATCATCGCCCCCGCGATGAAGGACGACCGGCTCTACAAGGTCGGCGCCGCCGTCGAGGCCGCCTTCGTCGCCCGCTGGGGTCACCCGCTGCTTGAGGAGGCACCGTCGCTGTGAGCGCACTGACCAAGGCCAAGGGCTTCAAGAAGTCCAAGTCGGGCATGTACCTGTCCATCGGCACCACCGCCTTCGGCGCCATCAGCGTGATCAAGCAGGCCCGCATGGCCCGCTCCGAGAACGACACGCTCAAGCTCGTCGACGCCGTCGTGTCCGCCGCCGCCATCGCCACCGGCCTCGCGATCCTGTACCGCGAGCTCAAGCGTCTGGGCGACGACGACGTCCTGATGGGCTGAGAGGGAAGTTTTCACCGTGACCACCTTCACCGAACTGCTGTCGTACGAGGACGCCCTGGCCTCGTACGACCCCGTCATGGGCCTGGAGGTCCATGTCGAGCTCGGCACCAGGACCAAGATGTTCTGCGGCTGCTCCACCGAGCTGGGCGCCGAGCCCAACGCGCAGACCTGCCCGACCTGCCTCGGCCTGCCCGGCTCCCTCCCGGTCGTCAACGCGATCGGCGTCGAGTCCGCCATCAAGATCGGTCTCGCGCTGAACTGCGAGATCGCCGAGTGGTGCCGCTTCGCCCGGAAGAACTACTTCTATCCGGACATGCCGAAGAACTTCCAGACCTCCCAGTACGACGAGCCCATCGCCTTCAACGGCTACCTCGACGTGCAGCTGGAGGACGGCGAGATCTTCCGCGTGGAGATCGAGCGCGCCCACATGGAGGAGGACACCGGCAAGTCGCTGCACGTCGGCGGCGCCACCGGCCGTATCCACGGCGCGTCCCACTCCCTGCTGGACTACAACCGCGCGGGCATCCCGCTCATCGAGATCGTCACCAAGCCCATCGAGGGCGCGGGCGAGCGGGCCCCCGAGGTCGCCAAGGCGTACGTCGCCGAGCTGCGCGAGGTCATCAAGGCGCTCGGCGTCTCCGAGGCCCGCATGGACAAGGGCCAGATGCGCTGCGACGTGAACCTGTCGCTGCGCCCGAACGGCACCGAGAAGTTCGGCACCCGCTCGGAGACGAAGAACGTCAACTCGCTGCGCTCCGTCGAGCGCGCGGCGCGCTTCGAGATCCAGCGCCACGCGGCCGTGCTGTCCTCGGGCGGCTCGATCGTGCAGGAGACCCGGCACTTCCACGAGGAGGACGGCTCCACCACGGCCGGCCGCATCAAGGACAACGCCGAGGACTACCGCTACTTCCCCGAGCCGGACCTGGTCCCCGTGGCCCCGGCCCGCGCCTGGGTGGAGGAGCTGCGCGGCGGTCTGCCCGAGATGCCGCGCGTGCGCCGCAACCGGCTCCGCGAGGAGTGGGGCGTCAACGAGCACGACATGCAGTCGATCCTCAACGCGGGCGCGGTGGACTCCATCGTCGCCACCATCGAGGCGGGCGCCGACTCGGCCGCCGCGCGCAAGTGGTGGATGGGCGAGCTGGCCCGCAACGCCAACGAGCAGGGCGTCGTCGTCGACGAGCTGCCGATCACCCCGGCGCAGGTGGCCCGGGTCGCGGCGCTCGTCGCGGCCGGCGACCTGAACGACAAGCTGGCCCGCCAGGTCATCGAGGGCGTGCTCGCCGGGGAGGGCACCCCGGACGAGGTCGTCGACAAGCGCGGCCTCAAGGTCGTCTCGGACGAGGGCGCGCTCGGCGCGGCCGTGGACGAGGCCATCGCGGGCAACGCGGGGATCGCCGACAAGATCCGCGGCGGCAAGATCGCCGCGGTGGGCGCCCTGGTCGGCGCGGTCATGAAGACCACCCGGGGCCAGGCCGACGCGGCACGCGTCAAGGAGCTCATCCTGGAGAAGCTGGGCGTCAGCGAGGGCTGATCCCCCGCTCCCGGTTGTCGTACGAGGGCCCCGCACCCCGGGTGGTGCGGGGCCCTCGGCATGTCCGGCGTGCCCTCGGGGAGCCGGGCCGTCAGCGCGTGAGCACCGGCGCGGCGAGAACGGCGCCGGGCGGTGACTTCCTCAGTGGGGCGGGGCGCCGAGGAAGGCCAGCCGGGCCTTCTTCGCCGGGATATGGACCTCGGGGAGGTCGATCTCCGGCAGTTCCACCTCGGGGCCGAGCACGAAGCCCGTGCGCTCCAGCCGGGCGATGGCCTTCGCGTTGCGGGAGTCGGGCTCCGCGACCACCCGCCGGGTGGCCGGGTCGGAGAAGACGAAGGCGAGGAAGGCGGTCATCAGGCCGCCGCTGAAACCGCGCTGCGGGGCGCCCTCGATCGGCCCGATCAGCAGGTGCACGCCGACATCCCCGGGCAGCACCTCGTAGCACTCGCCGACCCGGTCCTCGGCGCAGTCGTACGTCTGGAACAGCGCGACCGGCTCGCCCTCCAGGCGGACGAGGAACGCGTGGTGCGTGGTGCGGCGGTCGAGGTCCTCGTAGATCTCCTGGACCAGCTCGCGGCTGACCCCGGCCATGCCCCAGAACCGCGCCCGCTCCTGAGTCACCCACCCGTGGATCAGGGCGGAGTCGGCGGCCGGGTCGACGGGGGAGACGGTGACCTCGCCGAAGCCCTCCACGAGGTGGGTGTACACGGCCTCGGCCGCGCCGGCGGGGGGTGTCATGCCGACTCCTTCGTGAGGCGGGCCCAGTCCGTGACGACGGGGACCAGTTCGCATCGCGCCCACAGGGGCAGCTGGTCCCGGTGGTGCGGGCTGCCGGTGACCCCGTCGGCGCCCAGCGGCACGGCCCACAGGCTGTCCTCGCGGCGGGCGAGGTCCCAGACGTAGCGGGCGGCCGAGGCGCGGGCGGTGAGGTCGGTGAAGCCGGGGACCGAGGAGCTGGCGTTGACGCAGTCGTGGTCGCCGCCCAGGCCGGGCCACTCGGGCGCGTCCGCGTCGGGCAGGGCCTGCCAGGGGGTCAGGCGGTGCACCTGCGACCACGGGGCGTCGAGGGTGCCGGCCGCGGCCGTCTCCTCCAGCGCGGCGCGGACGTGCGCGGCCCGGTCCAGCTCCGGGACGAGGGAGCTGGTGAGCAGGCCCTCCAGGGCGTAGCCGATCTTCGGGAGCAGGTACTGCCAGGGGTGGAAGACGTCCGGGCCGGGGGGCGTGCCCCACAGGCCGGTGAAGACGGGATCGGCGGCGAGCCGCCGGACGGTCGCGGTCCGGAAGGCCGCGAAGACGGTGGCGTCGGCGCTGTCCGCCTCCATCCGCCGGTCCCAGCCGAGCAGCCGGGTACGCAGCTCCCGCGCGGCCGACGTCAGGTCCTCGAAGCCGGGCAGCAGGGCGAGCAGCGGCTCGGCCGAGGCCAGGTAGGTGTCCCGGTGTACGTCGGCCATCGCCTTCGGGGACCAGTCCGCGGAGCCGCTGAGCAGCTCGCGGATGCGGTCGGCGCGGTGCGGGGGCGCGAACTCCACGCCGAGCGGGGAGGCGATCCCGCGCGCGTTCGCCATGACGGCGAAGCCCTGCACGGGCTCGGCGGGGGTCGGGGCCCAGCCCTGCCAGGCGTGCCGCGGCTCCCAGGCGGGCACCGGGCGCAGCCGGTTGAGGGGGTCGCGCAGCGGGACCACCCCGGCCACGCGGTGCAGCAGCCCGCCCTCGGTGTCGGCGGCGTGCACGACGTTGACCGGCTCGGCCCAGCCGTCGAGGGCGCGGTCGATGTCGGCGACGGTACGGGCGCGCAGCAGCGCGGGCAGCACGGCGAAGCCGAGGTCGCGGCGGACGCGGGGCGGGTAGCGCAGGGAGAGGGTCTGCGGGCTGCCCCCGCTGCCGCCGATGCCGTCGGTGCCGTCCGCGTCGGTGCCGTCCGCGGCGGTGCCGGGGTCGCCGTCCGCGTCGATGATCACGGGGCCGCGGGCGGTCTCCAGGACCTCCACCTCGACGTCCTCGCCGCCCGCCACGGTGATCGTCTCGGTGTGCCGGGAGACGGGCTCCCACACCCCGTCCGGGCCCAGCGCCTCGACGGGGGCGCCCGCACCGTCCGGGCCGCGGCGCAACTGCTCGACGTACAGGTCCTGGTAGTCGGACATGGCGTTGGTGATGGCCCAGGCGGCGCTGCCGGTGTGCCCGAAGTGGGCCAGGCCCGGGACGCCGGGGACGGCCAGGCCCAGTACGTCGTACTCCGGGCAGGAGAGGCGGATCTGCTGGTAGACGCCCGGGTCCTCGATGAAGCGGTGCGGGTCGCCCGCGATGATCGCCGCGCCGCTGGTGGTGCGGTCGCCCGGCACCATCCAGCCGTTGCTGCCGGCGATGCGGGGGCCGTCGGTGGCGAAGAGGGTCATGGTCTCGTCGCCGAGGGCGCGGGCCACGCGCTCGCGCCACAGCTTGGTGGGGAAGCCGGCGAAGAGGATGTGCGTGGCGACCCAGATCGCCAGCGGCACCCACGGCTCCCAGGGGGCGGGGACCAGGCCGGTGCGGGCGAAGCGCTCGTCGCGGGCGGCGCCGGCGGCCAGGCCCTCGTTGACGCCGTCCACATAGGCGCGCACCCAGGCGGCGGTGGCCGGGTCCTCGGCCTCCATGGCCTCGTAGCAGCGGCGGGCGGTGTCCGCGAGGCGGCTGCGGCGGGCGAAGCGGTCCCAGGTGACGGACTCCGCGCCGAGGAAGGAGGCGCTGGAGCCGGCGGCACGGTGGCGCTCGACCTCCAGCTGCCAGGCCCGGTCGAAGGCGGTGACCCGGCCCTGCGCGTGGACGAGCCGGAGCTCGTCCTCCGCACGCAGGTGGGGTATGCCCCACGGGTCGCGGAAGACGCCGTAGGATTCCGGGGTCCGCGCGTGGGGGCCGCCTTCGGCGCCCCCGGTGTCCGCGTTCGACTCCGGGTCGCTTCCGCTGCTCAGACTGCTCACGCTGCTCACACTCTCCCCGATGGCGCATTAGGTTAGGCTGACCTAACTATAGGCGCGTCAGGGGAGGGGTCGTACATGGCTGTCGGCAAGGGCTGGGAGGGCGTCGTCCTCAAGCTCCTTCGGGGCAAGGACTTCACGTTCACGGTCACGGGGGCGGAGGACGTCACGGACCACTACCGTCGCGTGCACTTCACGGACGGCGGGCTGCTGGCGGCGGTGGGCGATTCGCTGCACCCCACGATGTGGGTGCGGGTGTGGTTCCAGAACGCCGGCAAGCCGCACCAGCGCGCCTACACCCTCGTCGACCCGGACCCCGCAGCGGGCACCTTCTCCTTCGAGTTCGCCCTGCACGACGGCGCCGCCAGCGCCTGGGCGCGCGAGGCGGCGCCCGGCGACACGATCGAGGCCACGGTGCAGGGCACCGGCTACACCGCCCCAGCGCCCGCGCCGGAACGGCTCCTGGTCATCGGCGACTCCGCCTCCCTGCCGGCGGTCAACTCGCTGCTCGACTCCTTCCCGGACACCCCGGCGACCATCTGGTTCGAGACCCAGCACGCCTCGGACACGGGGCTGCCGGTACGGCTGGACGCGGACCGGCACGACATCCGCCGCGTGGAGCGCTCCGGTTCGGCCCTCACGGACCGGGTGCGCGCGGAACTGCCGGAGCTGATCGGCGCGGACGCGTCCTCGGCGTACGTCTGGCTGGCCTGCGACACGGCGACGACCCGCGACCTGACCTCGTACCTCCGCAAGGACCTCGGCCTGCCGAAGCAGCGGGTGAACGGCCTGGGGTACTGGCGGCCGAGCGCGGCCTAGTCGTAGCGGTGGGGCGGGGGCCTCGTGCTCCCGCCCCGGCTACGGGCGCGTCCAGACGTACGGGACCGTGGTGCCCAGGACCGCGAAGCCCAGGCGTTCCAGGATCGGGCGGCTGTCCTCCGAGGCGTCCACCTGGAGGTACGGGATGCCGAGGTCCGCCGCGATCCGCGCCCGGTGCGCCACCAGCAGGCGGTAGATGCCCCTGCCCCGCCATCCCGGCACCGTGCCGCCGCCCCACAGGCCCGCGAAGGCCGTCCCCGGACGCATCTCCATCCGGGCCGCGCTCACCGGCGTACCGCCCGCCATCGCGACCACCGCGGCGATCGTCTCCGGCTCGTCCCGCAGCCGGTCCAGCAGCGCCTGCCGGAGCCGCGGCCGCTCCCTGCCGAAGGCCCCGGTGTGGACCTCCGTCATCAGGTCCACGCCCGCCTCGTCGGTCACCACCCGCAGCGTGACCCCCGCCGGGGGGTCCAGCGGCAGCAGGGCCAGGTCGGCGGTGCGTCCCACCATCAGCGTCTCGGGCGGCTCCGGGACCAGACCCGCCGCCCGCAGCCGGGCCCCGAGGTCCGCGGGGCGGTCGTGGCCGTACAGCTTCCACTCGAACTCCGGGCAGCCGGTTCCGGAGAAGAAGGCCAGCTGCGCGGCTATCTCCGCGTCCGCGCTTTCTTCGTCGAGGTCCGACCAGAGCACGCCGTTCCACCCCGGCCCGGGGCTGCTCTGCCGCACCACCCGCCCCACCCGTTCCACGCGCGCCCCGGCGCCGTCCGGCTGCGCGGCCTCGCGCACCTCGGCGTCGTACCGGGTGCGGACCGCCGTCAGGTCATCCCCATCGATCGTCATCGCGCCAGCTCACCAGTGTCCGGAGGGCCGCCACAACTGCATTAGCCTCACGTCCGTGAACGACAGCCCCGCCTCTGTGAACGACAGCCTCACGTCCGTGAACCACAGCCCCGCCTCTGTGAACGACGACCTCGCCATCTACACCGGCAAGGCCGGCCCCGACGCCGCCGCCGACCGCGGCTGGCTCCTCGGCCATTTCAAGGACCCCGCCGACCTCCGCCACAGCGAGGACGTCGAGATCAAGTGGGGCGTCCACCCCAAGGGCGACGCCCGCGAGCGCTGGGCCACCGCCGAGAAGCGCGTCGCGCTGCTCGTCCTCATCAGCGGCCGCTTCCGGCTGGAGTTCCCGGGCCGGACCGTCGTCCTGGAGGAGCAGGGGGACTACGTGCTCTGGGGGCGCGGGGTCGACCACTCCTGGTACGCGGAGGAGGACGCCGTCGTCCTCACCGTGCGCTGGCCCTCCATTCCCGGCTACCGGGTGGACGAGCCGGAGGGGCCCGCCGCGGCCCTGTGACACTGCACACGAAACGGGCCGACGATCACCGAATGCTGGGATCGTGGGCCCGCGGTTCCTCCGCGGCCGGACGACGGGGCGACCCCCCCCCGCGCTGCCGGCCACGCCTTCACGAGTTCACGCGTTCTTTGCGACGGGCTGTCTCCCGGTAAAGATCCGAACCCACCAGGGAGCACGTCCGTTGGCAGAATTCGCGCGGTGGTGCATGCGCCACCGTCTCCTCGCCGTGCTGATCTGGCTGCTCGCCCTCGGCGGGACCGCGACGGCCGCGCTGACCGCCGGAACGGCCTTCTCCAACGACTACGAGGTCCCCGGCACCGAGTCCGGCCGGGCCAACGCCCTGCTGCGCGAGGGCTTCCACGGGCAGGGCGGCGACACCGACACCATCGTGTGGCGGGCCCCGGACGGGCAGACCGTACGCGCCCCCGACATCGAGCAGCGCATGAGCCGCGCGCTCGACTCCGTCGCCCAGCTCCCCGGCGTCGGCTCGGTCGCCGGACCCTACGGGCCGGACCCCCGGAGCGCCGCCCAGATCAGCCCCGACGGGCGCACCGCCTACGCGGTGGTCACCTTCGACAAGCTGGCCGACGCCGTGCCCAAGGCCCAGGCGGAGGCCGTGGTCGACACCGCGAAGAACGCCCGCACCGAAGCCGGCGGGCTCCAGGTCGAGCTGGGCGGTCGCGCCATCCAGCTCACCGAGGCCCCCACGGCCCACCTGGCCGAGGTCATCGGCGTGGCCGTCGCCGCCCTGGTGCTCTTCCTCGCCTTCGGCTCGCTCGCGGCGAGCCTGATACCCATCGCCACCGCCCTGGTCAGCGTGGGCACCGCCTACTTCGGCATCACCCTGCTCGGGCATGTGATGCCGGTGGCCGACTTCGCGCCGATGCTCGGCACCCTCGTCGGCCTCGGGGTCGGCATCGACTACGCGCTGTTCATCGTCACCCGGCACCGCAAGGGCCTCGCGCGGGGCCTGCCGGTGGAGGAGGCGGCCCTCAACGCCGTCGCCACCACCGGCCGCGCCGTCGTCTTCGCCGGCGCGACGGTCTGCATCGCGCTGCTCGGCATGCTGGTGCTGCGGCTGAACTTCCTCAACGGCGTGGCCGTCGCCGCCTCCGTGACGGTGGTGCTGACCGTCGCCGCCTCGGTGACGCTGCTGCCCGCGCTCCTCTCGTACATCGGCATGCGCGCCCTCTCCGGGCGCGAGCGCCGCCGGCTCGCCGCCGAGGGGCCGCGGCCCGAGAAGACCTCCGGCTTCGCCGCCCGCTGGTCCGGCTTCGTCGAGCGCCACCCCAAGCTGCTCGGCGCCCTCGCCACCCTCGTCATGGTGGTGCTGGCCCTGCCGACGCTCTCCCTCCACCTGGGCACCTCCGACCAGGGCAACAACCCCGCCACCTCCACCACCCGGCAGGCGTACGACCTGCTGGCCGAGGGCTTCGGGCCCGGCAGCAACGGCCCGCTCGCCGTCGTGGCCCGGCTGGACGACGCCGCCGACCGGTACGCGGTGGACCGCCTCGGGGAGGTCCTGCGGACCACCGAGGGCGTGGCCTCCGTCGGCCCGGCCGTCGTCAACCGCGCCGGGGACACCGCCGTCCTGACCGTCGTACCGGAATCGGCCCCGCAGTCCCGGGCCACCAGCGACCTGGTCGACACCCTGCGCCAGGACGTGGTCCCGGGCGCGGTGCACGACAGCTCGATGGAGGTCCACGTCGGCGGTGTGACCGCCGCCTACGACGACTTCGCCGATGTCATCGTCGGGAAGCTGCCGCTCTTCGTCGCCGTGGTCATCGCCCTCGGCTGCGTCCTGCTGCTGCTGGCCTTCCGCTCGATCGGCATCCCGCTCAAGGCGGCCGCGATGAACGTCGCCGCCGTCGCCTCCTCCTTCGGCGTCGTCGTGGTGATCTTCCAGTGGGGCTGGGGGAGCGAGCCGCTGGGCCTGGGCAGCGCCGGGCCCATCGAGCCCTTCCTGCCGGTGATCATGGTGTCGGTGCTCTTCGGCCTGTCGATGGACTACCAGGTCTTCCTCGTCAGCCGGATGTACGAGGAGTGGCTGGAGACCGGCGACAACAGGCGGGCCGTGCGCGTGGGCCTCGCCGAGACCAGCCGGGTCATCAACTCGGCGGCCGTGATCATGATCTCCGTCTTCCTCGCCTTCGTGCTCAGCGGGGACCGGATCATCGCGATGTTCGGCATCGCGCTCGCCGCGGCCGTGGCCCTCGACGCCTTCGTCCTGCGCACCCTCCTGGTCCCGGCCCTGATGCACATGCTCGGCGGCGCGAACTGGTGGCTGCCCGCCTGGCTCGACCGCCTGCTGCCCAAGATCAGCATCGAGCCCCCGGACCGCGTCCCCCATGCGACACTTCCCGCACAGCGGCCCGGCGCGGCCGGCGCCACGAGCGAGGACGGCGCCGAGCCCGCCACCGCCTCCCGGTGACCGGCGACCCGCCGCACGAGCCCCAAGGAAGAAGCCGCATGTTCTCCATAGACCTGGCCGAAGGCGCCCAGCTGTTCCCGCTGGAGGCCCGGCACGCCGAGGAGTTCTTCGCGCACATCGAGCGCGGCCGCGAGTTCATCGGCCGGTACGTCGGCTTCCCCGACCGGTCCCCCGACGTGGAGGCGGCCCGGCAGCTGCTCGCGACCTACGCGGTGAAGGCCGGCGAGGACGGCGCGCGCTTCTTCGGTATCCGGCTCGACGGCACGCTGGTCGGCGGGGTCCTCTTCCCCGCCTTCGACGCGGCCACCGGGAACTGCGAGATCGGCTGCTGGCTGGAGCCCGCCGCCGCCGGCCGCGGCCTGGTCACCGCCGCCTGCCGGGTGCTGATCGACTACGCCTTCGGCGAGCGCGGCATGCACCGTGTCGAATGGCACGCCGCGACGGGCAACACGAAGAGCCTCGCCGTCGCCCAGCGCCTCGGCATGACCCGTGAGGGCGTCATGCGGCAGAACCACCTCCACCGGGGCGTCCGCCAGGACACCGAGGTCTGGTCGGTCCTCGCCCCGGAGTGGGCCGCGACCCGCTCCGCCTGAGCCGCGTCCCGCCGCCCCCGGGGCCGTCCGCCCCGGGGCCGGGGGATTCTCAGAGAACTCTCAGACACGGCACCTACGGTGCCCCGCATGGACACCAAGAAGACCCCCGCCCCGCAGCCCGCCGAGGCGGACCCCACCCCCACCGACCTCACCAAGGCCGAGACCTCCCCGACCCCCGAGGCCGCCGCCCCGGCCAAGGCCGAGGTTCCGGCGCAGGCCGATGCCAATGCCGACGCCGCGTCCGCCGAGGCGGAGCTCGCTGACGCGGACCTCGACGACGAGAGCTTCGACGAGGACCTTGCCGAGGACCGCAAGCCCGGCCACGTCGGCTCCGCCGCCTTCGCGATCGTCTCCGCCGGCCTCGGCGTCGTCGCCCTCAGCGGGAGCTGGGTCTCCGGCATCGTGTCCGAGCGCGCCAGTGTCCTCGCCCGCCTGGAGCTGACCCAGGCCGCCGACGCCAACGCTCAGATCGCCGCCCAGTTCGTCGACCCGTGGCACGCCACCGCCATGGTGAACGGGATCTTCGCCGTCCTCGCCCTGATCATCGCCACCTTCGTGCTGGCCCTGCCCGCCTTCAGCTCCCCCGAGCGCCACCTCCCCACCTGGGTACGGTCGGTCTCCTGGGCGGGCATCGGCCTGGGCGCCCTCGGCGTACTGCTCTTCGTCCTCATGTACTTCGACCTCCTCCTCGCCGTCCCCAAGGCGGCCGGCGCCGGCGCCTAGCCCCACGGGGCGCCCCGGCCCCCGGCGGTCCGGTCAGCGGCCGCCCGCAGGCCGCCCGGCCGGGCGTATGAGCACCTTGCCGGAGGCGAGGTCTATCGGTCCCCGTCCCGGATCGGCGTCATCGACGTCGGTCCGGGACAGCTCCAGCCGCTTCCGTTCCTCCTCGGTATGCCTGCGCCCCGGGCCGAACAGTTCCTCGATCATGTTGAACACCGCGTCCACCGCACCTTTCGTCCCCGGCCGGGGACTTGCCGGTCACCGCACCGTCAGGGTCAGGATCCTGTCGTCACCGGCCTCCGGCGACCCGCGACCGTCCGTCTCGCTCGTCACCAGCAGCAGCTTGTCCCCACCGAGCGGGACCACCGTGCGCAGCCGCCCGTACTTCCCTTGCAGGAAGGACTCCGGCTCCGCCGCCTGCGCGGCCCCGGCCAGCGGTATCCGCCACAGCCGCTCGCCCCGCAGTCCGGCCATCCACACCGACCCCTCCGCCCAGGCGATCCCGCTCGGAGAGGCTTCCTCGGTCTTCCACACCGCCACCGGATCCCGCATACCCGGTTTTCCGGCCTTTCCCTCGGCCTCCGGCCAGCCATAATTGGCCCCGGGCTCGATCAGGTTCAGCTCGTCCCAGGTGTTCTGGCCGAACTCGGCCGCCCAGAGCCGCTTCTCCTTGTCCCAGGTGAGGCCCTGCACATTGCGGTGGCCGTAGGAGTAGACGACGGAATCCGGCTCCGGATTGCCGTGCACCGGTTCCCCGTCCGGGGTCATCCGAAGGATCTTGCCGCCCAGCGACGCCTTGTCCTGCGCCAGCCCGGTGACGCCCGTCTCGCCCGTGCCCGCGTAGAGCATCTTGTCCGGGCCGAAGGCGATCCGCCCGCCGTTGTGGATCAGTCCTTTGGGGATGCCCCGGAACACCGTGTCCGGGGCGCCCAGTTGCTGGCCGGCCGGTCTCTGCTCGTCATAGCGCAGCCGTGCGATGCGGTTGTCGGACGCGGTGGTGAAGTACACGTAGACCAGGCGGTCCGAGGCGAAGGAAGGCGACAGGGCGAGCCCCAGCAGCCCGCCCTCGCCGCCCGGATCCACGCCGGGCACCTCGCCGATCCGCGTCACCGCGCCGGAGCCCGCCGCGACCCGGCTGATCGTGCCCCTGTCCCGCGAGGCCACCAGCAGATCGCCGCCCGGCAGCGGGGCCACGCCCCACGGGGACTCCAGCCCCTTGGCCACCTCGCCCGTGACGGTCACCGCCCCCTTCGCGGGCGGCACCGGAACCGAGGGGGAGACCTGCGCACCCCCGGAAGCCCCCGGCGACCCGGACCCGGAGGCCGCCGGTCCCGGTGGTGAGCCGCCCGGCCCGCTCCCCGGCCCGCCCTCCGGCGCGCAGCCCGCCGCCAGCAGCGCCCCGCACCCCGCCAGCACGGCCGCCGCCAGCAGGCCCCGGCGCCGCGCGCCCGGGCCCTCGTACCCCCTCGGTCCGGGAGACCCCGCCCGCCCGAAAGAACGTCCCCATCGCATCGCCCTGCTCCCTTCCGGTCCTCCGATCCTGCCCTTCACCCGTCTCAACAGCTCCGGCAGTTCTCGAAGTTCCACCACTCGTACACTCGATCGAGTGGTCATGGGCGCTCAGTCCCAGGCTCCCACCTCGACCGGAAGCTCCGCGATCTCCGCCAGATCCCCGGCCGAGAGCCGCAGCCACGCCGCCCCCGCGTTCTCCACGGCCCAGTGCGAGCGGTCGGCCCCCGGGACCGGCACCACCTGCGGCCCCTGCGCCAGCACCCACGCCAGCGCCACCTGCGCGACCGTGACCTGCGGACCGTGCCGCCGCGCCACCCGGCGCAGTCCCGCCAGCAGCACCTGGTTCGAGGCCATCGCCTCGGCCGTGAACCGGGGGTGCCGGGCCCGTACGTCCTGCGACTCGAAGCCCTCGCCCGGCGTGAGCGTCCCCGTCAGGAACCCGCTGCCCAGCGGCATCGCCGCCAGGAAGCCCACCCCGCGCGCCGCGCACCACGGCAGCAGCTGCCAGGCCGCCTCCGGCGACCACACCGACAGCTCCGCCTGCACCGCGCTCACCGGGAACACCTGCTGCATCCGCTCCAGGTGCCGCAGGGTCGTGCGGTACGCCCGGTCCCCGCGCCGCCCCGCGCCCGGTCCGGCCCCGGCGCCCAGCGCGCAGTAGCCGAGGGCCCGGACCTTGCCCGCGCCCACCAGCTCCGCCATCGCCCCCCAGGTCTCCTCCACGGGCACGTCCGGATCCACCCGGTGCAGCTGGTAGAGGTCGATGACGTCGGTCCGCAGCCGCCGCAGCGAGGCGTCGCACGCCCGCCGCAGATAGCCCGGCCGGCCGTCCGCCACCACGTGCTGCTCGCCCGCCCGCAGCCCCACCTTCGCCGAGACGAACGCCTCCGGGCGCCGCTCCCGCAGCACCCGCCCCAGCAGCAGCTCGTTGGTGAACGGCCCGTACACATCGGCCGTGTCCAGCAGGTTCGACCCCAGGTCCAGCGCCGCGTGCACGGCGGCCAGCGACTCCTGACCCCGCCGCCGCGAAGGCGCGTACGCCCAGCTCATCGGCATGCAGCCGAGGCCGACGGCGCCCACGGTCAGCGCCCCCGCCCCGATCGACCTGCGCTCCACCCCGTGGTCCCCCTTACGCTCCGGTGAACAAACTAACGGCTTGATCAAGACGGCTTGGCATAGCCTCGCGATCATGACTGCAACGCCCCATGACGTCTGGCTCCCCTTCCCCGCCGAAGAGGTCCCCGGTCTGCCCGGTTCCTTCCGGTACCGCCGCTGGGACGGAGAGGACGCGTTCCCGGCCGATCCGGCCGACTGCGTCTTCTACGTGACCCCCTACATGAAGTCGTCCGAGGTCACCGTGCGCCCGCTCGCCGCGATGCCGGCCGTCCGCGTCGTCCAGACCCTCACCGCCGGCATCGACCACGTCATGGGCGGCCTGGGGGAGCTGCGTCCCGGCGTCCGGCTGTGCAACGCCGCGGGGGTCCACACGGCCAGCACCGCCGAACTGGCGCTCACCCTGACGCTCGCCTCCCTGCGCGGGATCCCCGGAATGGTCCGGGGCCAGGACCGCGAGGAGTGGCGCTCCGGCTTCTACGACGCCCTCGCCGACCGGACAGTTCTGATCATCGGCTACGGATCCATCGGCTCCGCCATCGAGGACCGTCTGGTGCCCTTCGAGTGCGAACGCGTCCTACGGGTCGCCCGCACGGCGCGCACCACCGCGCGCGGGCCTGTGCACGCCCTCTCCGAGCTTCCCGCGCTCCTCCCGCAAGCCGATGTGGTGATCCTCGTGACCCCGCTGACCGAGGCCACCCGGGGGCTGGTGGACGCCGGCTTCCTGAGCCGCATGAAGGACGGCGCCCTGCTCGTGAACGTGGCGCGCGGTCCCGTCGTCGACACCGAGTCCCTGCTGGCGGAGGTGGAATCGGGCCGGCTGCGCGCGGCGCTCGACGTCACCGACCCCGAACCGCTGCCCGCCGGACACCCGCTCTGGCACGCCCCGAACGTGCTCATCACCCCCCATGTGGGCGGCAGCAGCTCGGCGTTCGAGCCGCGGGCCAAGCGCCTGCTCGCGCGCCAGCTCACGCGCTTCGCCGCGGGGGAGCCCCTGGAGCACGTCGTTCACGTCACCGAGTGACCCGATGCGGGTACGCTCCGCATTTGTCCGGGTGCGCGCCCCGCTGCAACTCCCCGATGGTGACGCTGAGTAGAGAAGCTATGTCCCTGAGTGACGAAAGTGGTGTATCGTCCGGAAGAAGGGGCTGCGCCACGAACGTCTGGCGCTGGGGAGTGATCGGACACTTTGGGGGGCGACGGGCGATGCACGGCCAATGGACGAAGGATCCGACGCGGTACAGCCGCCGGAGGCGACGCAGCCGCAACTGGGCCGCGCCGGAACCAGCCGGCGAGGGGCACCGGTGAGCACCCAGGGGGCGGCGCTGCTCGACCGGCCCTCCGTCTCGGGCGGGAGCCGGGGGCTGGCCATACAGCTGCTCCTCGCGGTCGTCAGCGGCGGATACGCCGTCGGCGCCGCCCTCAACTGGGGCTCGGAGGAACTGGCCGAGATCATGGGCGACTTCGGCCTCAGCTCCGCCGGGCTGCTCGCCGCCGTCTCCTGCTACACGTACGCGCGGACGATCGACAGCCGCGAGCGGCCCGCCTGGCTGCTCTTCGCCTTCTCCTCGCTCATGGGCGCCTGCGGGAACGCCGTCTGGGGCTGGTACGAGGTGGTCCTCGGCCAGGACGTGCCGAAGCCCTCCGTGGCGGACTTCGCCTTCCTCTGCTTCGCCCCGCCCGCCATCGTCGGCCTGCTCGTGCTCGCCAAGCGCCCGGTCACCCGCGCCGGCTGGGTCTGCCTCGGGCTCGACTCCTGGCTCATCGGCGGCTCGCTGCTCACCCTCTCCTGGAGTCTCGCGCTCGCGCACGCGGCGCGCACCGCCCAGTCCGGCGCCCCCGGCAGCGTCCCGCGCGCCGCCCTCTCGCTGGCCTACCCGCTGCTGGACATCGCGCTCGTCTCGATGGTGCTCGTCCTGCACTTCCGCCGCAGCGAGACCAACCGCTCCGCCGTCAACACCGCCATCGCCGCGCTCGCCCTGACGGTCCTCAGCGACGCCCTGTTCACCTCGCCGCTGCTGAGCGCCGAGTACCAGTCCGGCCAGCTGCTCGACGCCGGCTGGTTCGCCGGCTCGCTGCTCCTCGCGTACGCGCCCTGGGGCGCCCGGCGGCTCCACCCGGGGCCGGTGCCCGCCGCCCCGCCCCGCAGGGACCGCCCGCACAGCCGGCCGATCACCGGATCGCTGCCCGCGCTCACGCCGTACCTCGCGGCCGCCGTCTGCACCCTCGGCATCCTGTACAACGTGGTCGACGGCCGGAAGGTCGACCGCATGGTCGTCTTCACCGGCTGCACCGTGGTCCTCGCCCTCGTCATCCGGCAGGGCATCATGCTCCTCGACAACATCGCGCTCACCCAGGAACTGGCCCAGAAGGAGAACCACTTCCGCTCCCTGGTCCAGGGCTCCAGCGACGTCATCATGATCGCCGCCCCCACCGGGACCCTGCGCTACGTCAGCCCCGCAGCCGCCGGGGTCTACGGCCGGGAGGCCGAGGAGCTGGTCGGCACCGAGCTGGCCACCCTGATCCACCCCCACGACCTCGGCCGGGTGGTCCACGAGGTGCGCCGCTTCCTCGCCGCGCCGCCCGCCGAGGAGCCCACCACCCGCATCGAGTGCCGCTTCAAGTCCGGCACCGGCGAGTGGCTGAACGTGGAGTCCACCGTCAACCGCCACCAGGGCGGGCTCATCCTCAACAGCCGCGACGTCACCGAGCGCGTCCGGCTCCAGGCCCAGCTCCAGCACAGCGCCGAGCACGACCCGCTGACCGACCTGCCCAACCGGGCCCTCTTCACCCGGCGCGTGCGCCAGGCCCTGGCCGGCCGCCGCGCGGGCGACCACAGCACCGCCGTGCTCTTCATCGACCTCGACGGCTTCAAGGCGGTCAACGACACCATCGGCCACCAGGCCGGGGACGAACTGCTCGTCGAGGCCGCGCGCCGGCTCCAGGACTCCGTACGGGCGGGGGACACCGCAGCCCGGCTCGGCGGGGACGAGTTCGCCGCGCTCATCCTGGGCGACGGCGGCCGCGACCGCGGGGCCCGCGAGTACCAGGTCAGGGAGATCGCGGACCGGCTGCGCACCACCCTCTCCCAGCCCTACCGCATCGGCGGCAACGAGGTCCGGGTCGCCGCCAGCATCGGCGTGGCCTTCGCGGACCCCGGGATCACCCCCTCGGACCTCATGCGCAACGCCGACCTCGCGATGTACCGGGCCAAGGCCGGCGGCAAGGACCGGGTCGAGCTGTACGCGCCCCAGATGCAGGCCGAGGTGGTCCGCAAGGCCGAGCTGGCGGGCCGACTGCGCACCGCGCTGCACGAGGGGGAGTTCGCGCTGCTCCACCAGCCCGTGGTCTCCCTGGCCACCGGCGAGATCGCGGCCGTCGCCGCCCAGGCCCGGTGGCGCTCCGCCCAGGGCATCCTCTTCACCCCGGCCGAGTTCCTGCGGGTAGCCGAGTACAGCGAGGGCGGCGCGGGCGGTCCGGGGCACGGCCCCCCGGACGCCTCGCGCACCGCCGAGCTGGGGCGCTGGCTGCTGGAGCAGGCCGTGGAGCAGGCCGCCGACCGGCACCGGGCCGGGCACGACGTGCCCGTGGCCGTACGGATGACCGCGCAGCGCCTCCTGGACAGCGCCGTGCCCCTCAGCTCCGTCGAGGCCCTGCTGACCCGCCACGGGCTGCCCTCCGGGGCGCTGGTGCTGGAGCTCGCGGTCTCCGACCCCCGGGTGCCCTTCGACGACCTGGAGCGCCGCCTGGCGGCCCTGCACCGGCTCGGGGTGGGCATCTCGCTGGACGGCTTCGGCAGCGGCTACGCGGCCATCAGCGCCCTGCGCCGGCTGCCCGTGGACATGCTCAAGCTGGACCGGGGCCTGGTGGAGGGCGTGGCCGAGTCCGCCCGCCTGCACAAGATCACCGCCGGGCTCCTGCGCATCGCGAACGACCTGGGCATGCGCTCGGTGGCCGACGGGGTGGACCTGCCCGAGCAGGTGATGGCGCTGCGCGCCATGGGATGCACGCACGGTCAGGGGAAGGCGTTTTCCGGCCCCCTCGACGAGTACCGGCTGCGCCGCGCACTGGTGCGCGGTACGTTCGCCGTACCGGGTGGAGCGGCGCAGCCCGCGCTGGCGGGCGGTTCCCCCGGCGGCCCCCTGGCCCTCCACCGAGGCTCACATGATGAGACGCCCGTCCCACCTACTTGACATCACCCTCCCGCCAGGGGGAGGGTCAATGCCATGCGCACCCGAATTCTCGTACTTGGAAAGCGCGTCGGCTGAAGCAGGGACCTGCATGTTCCCCGCTCGACACACCCGACGCGCTCCCCTCGCTTGCCTCCGGCACGAGGGGTTTTTTGTTGCACTGGCACAGAATCGAATCCGCGTGAAACCCTCAGCTTCGAGAAGAGAATGCCGATGACCGAGCAGGCCACCGGGGCCCACCATCCGCAGCCGCGGCCCCGTTCCGGCGGACAGCAGCCCGCCGCAGTTGAGCACGTCACGGGTGCGCAGTCCCTCATCCGCTCTCTCGAAGAGGTGGGGTGCGACACCGTCTTCGGAATCCCCGGAGGCGCCATCCTCCCCGCGTACGACCCGATGATGGACTCCAAGAAGGTCCGTCACATCCTGGTCCGCCACGAGCAGGGGGCCGGCCACGCCGCCACCGGCTACGCGCAGGCCACCGGCAAGGTCGGCGTCTGCATGGCCACCTCCGGCCCCGGCGCCACCAACCTGGTCACCCCCATCGCGGACGCCCACATGGACTCCGTCCCGCTGGTCGCGATCACCGGCCAGGTCTCCTCCAAGGCGATCGGCACCGACGCCTTCCAGGAGGCGGACATCGTCGGCATCACCATGCCGATCACCAAGCACAACTTCCTGGTCACCCGTGCCGAGGACATCCCGAGGACCATCGCCGAGGCGTTCCACATCGCCGCCACCGGCCGCCCCGGCCCGGTCCTCGTCGACATCGCCAAGGACGCCCTCCAGGCGAAGACCACCTTCGCGTGGCCGCCCAGCCAGGACCTCCCCGGCTACCGCCCGGTCACCAAGCCGCACGCCAAGCAGATCCGCGAGGCGGCCAAGCTCATCTGCCAGGCCAAGCGCCCCGTGCTGTACGTCGGCGGCGGCGTCATGAAGTCCGGCGCCACCGCCGAGCTCAAGGTCCTGGCCGAGCTGACCGGCGTCCCGGTCTGCACCACCCTGATGGCGCTGGGCTCCTTCCCCGACAGCCACCCGCTGCACGTCGGCATGCCCGGCATGCACGGCTCCGTCACCGGGGTCACCTCCCTGCAGAAGTCGGACCTGCTGATCGCCCTCGGCACCCGCTTCGACGACCGCGTCACCGGCAAGCTGGACAGCTTCGCCCCCTTCGCCAAGGTCATCCACGCCGACATCGACCCGGCCGAGATCGGCAAGAACCGCGCCGTCGACGTCCCGATCGTCGGCGACGCCCGCGAGGTCATCGCGGACCTGATCCAGGCGGTCCAGGCCGAGCACACCGAGGGCAACGCCGGTGACTACAGCGCCTGGTGGAGCGACCTCAGCCGCTGGCGCGAGACCTACCCGCTCGGCTACGACCTGCCCGAGGACGGCAGCCTCTCCCCGCAGCAGGTCATCGAGCGCATCGGCGCCCTGGCCCCGCAGGGCACCGTCTTCGCCGCGGGCGTCGGCCAGCACCAGATGTGGGCCTCGCACTTCGTGAAGTACGAGGAGCCGCGCACCTGGCTGAACTCCGGCGGCGCCGGGACCATGGGCTACGCGGTCCCCGCCGCGATGGGCGCCAAGGTCGGCATGCCCGGGCGCACGGTCTGGGCGATCGACGGCGACGGCTGTTTCCAGATGACCAACCAGGAACTGGTCACCTGCGCGCTGAACAACATCCCGATCAAGGTCGCGATCATCAACAACGGCGCCCTCGGCATGGTCCGCCAGTGGCAGACGCTGTTCTACAACCAGCGCTACTCCAACACCGTCCTGCACGCCGACGACACCGGCCACGACACCGTCGGCTCCCAGCTCGGCGAGTCCACCGCCCCCCGCAAGGGCACCCGCGTCCCGGACTTCGTCAAGCTGTCCGAGGCCATGGGCTGCGTCGCGCTGCGCTGCGAGGACCCCGCCGACCTGGACAAGGTCATCGCCGAGGCCAACGCCATCAACGACCGGCCCGTCGTGATCGACTTCATCGTCCACGAGGACGCCATGGTGTGGCCGATGGTCGCCGCCGGCACCTCCAACGACGAGGTCATGGCAGCGCGGGGTGTCCGTCCCGACTTCGGCGACAACGAAGACGACTGAGCCGAGAGAGCCGAGAGAGAGAACGCCCCACATGTCCAAGCACACGCTCTCCGTCCTGGTCGAGAACACGCCCGGCATCCTGGCCCGGATCGCCGCCCTGTTCTCCCGCCGCGGGTTCAACATCGACTCCCTCGCGGTCGGGGTCACCGAGCACCCCGACATCTCCCGCATCACCATCGTCGTCAACGTCGAGGACCTTCCGCTGGAGCAGGTGACCAAGCAGCTCAACAAGCTGGTCAACGTGCTCAAGATCGTCGAGCTGGAGCCGCACAACGCCATCGAGCGCGAGCTCGTCCTGGTGAAGGTCCGCGCCGACAACGAGACCCGCTCGCAGATCGTCGAGATCGTCCAGCTGTTCCGCGCCAAGACCGTCGACGTCTCCCCGGAGGCCGTCACCATCGAGGCCACCGGCGGCTCCGACAAGCTCGGCGCCATGCTCAAGATGCTGGAGCCCTTCGGCATCAAGGAGCTCGTGCAGTCCGGCACGATCGCCATAGGGCGCGGCGGACGGTCCATCACGGACCGCAGCCTGCGCGCGCTCGACCGCAGCGCCTGACCCGCGGGGCCCGACCCGCCCCGCACCACCGCCCGCTCCACCGCCCGCGAGCCGCCCGGGACACACGTGGCCCGCATGGCGAGACCGGCAGACTCAGATTCCGTTCCCCGCCGTACGGTGGGAGCAACACCAGCGCACCAAGGAGATATCCCAGTGGCCGAGCTGTTCTACGAGAACGACGCCGACCTGTCCATCATCCAGGGCCGCAAGGTCGCGGTCATCGGCTACGGCAGCCAGGGCCACGCCCACGCGCTGTCGCTCCGTGACTCCGGCGTCGACGTCGTCGTCGGCCTGAAGGAGGGCTCGAAGTCCAAGGCCAAGGCCGAGGAGCAGGGTCTCAAGGTCGTCCCCGTGGCCGAGGCCGCCGCCTGGGCGAACGTCATCATGATCCTCACCCCGGACCCGCTCCAGGCCGAGATCTACGAGGAGTCCATCAAGGACCACCTCGAAGAGGGCGACGCGCTCTTCTTCGGCCACGGCTTCAACGTCCGCTACGGCTTCATCAAGCCCCCGGCCCACGTGGACGTCGCCCTGGTCGCCCCGAAGGGCCCCGGCCACCTGGTGCGCCGCCAGTACGAGGAGGGCCGCGGCGTCCCGTGCATCGCGGCCGTCGAGCAGGACTTCTCGGGCAACGCCTTCGCCCTCGCGCTCTCCTACGCGGCCGGCATCGGCGGCACCCGCGCCGGTGTCATCAAGACCACCTTCACCGAGGAGACCGAGACCGACCTCTTCGGTGAGCAGGCCGTCCTCTGCGGTGGTGCGTCCGCGCTGGTCAAGGCCGGTTTCGAGACCCTGACCGAGGCCGGTTACCAGCCGGAGATCGCCTACTTCGAGTGCCTGCACGAGCTGAAGCTCATCGTCGACCTCATGTACGAGGGCGGCCTGGAGAAGATGCGCTGGTCGGTCTCCGAGACCGCCGAGTGGGGCGACTACATCACCGGCCCGCGTGTCATCACCGACGCCACCAAGGCCGAGATGAAGAAGGTCCTGGAGGAGATCCAGAGCGGCAAGTTCGCCGAGGAGTGGATGGCCGAGTACAAGGCCGGCCTGCCGAAGTACAACGAGTACAAGAAGGCCGACTCGGAGCACCTGCTGGAGACCACCGGCAAGAAGCTCCGCAAGCTGATGAGCTGGGTCGACAGCGACGAGAGCTGATCGCACGGCGGCGGGGGCTTCGCAGACCTCGGCCATCGCGTTGATGAAGGAGATCTTCGTGGCGAG
>NZ_JBEYVX010000039.1:0-58196 GCF_040644195.1 Streptomyces sp. NPDC047014
ACGGCTGCCTCTCCCGCGTGGTGGTTCTCCAGCTCGGCGCTGAGCGACCGCACGCGGGCGGTGTCGCCGGCCGGCCGGCGATTGAGGCGCGGCCACGGCGCCGCGGCCGGGTACGGAGGGGCGGGCCCCCCGCAGGGTCGCGGCGCCGCAGGCGCGGGTCAGGCCCTGGCGCGGCGGCGGCGTCGCAGGACGAGGAGCCCCGCGGCGCCCAGCGCGAGCGCCCCGGCGGCGGGCAGCGCCACGCCCGGGACGTCGGCTCCCGCGGCCCCCTCGGCGTAGCCCCCCGCCGCCCCGCGCTCCGCGTACCGGGACCCGGGCAGCTTGTCCCCGTACGCGGCGGCGACCCGGGCCCGGTACGCACCGAGCGTCACACCCCCGGCCCCCACCGCCCCGGCCGCGTCGTCGTCCAGCGGCAGCACCCTGCCACCCCCGGCCACGTACCACGCGTCGATCTGCGGCTCCCGGAACACCGTTCCGCCCGGCAGCTTCTCGGCGCCCAGCCGCGCGTACCGGAACTCGTCGTCGCCGGTGGCGATGTTCACCACCTCCCAGCGGCCCGCCTCCGTCCGCGCCGTCCACAGCGCGGCCTCCTGCCCGTCGGCGGACACCGCCCGGCTGGCCAGGAACTCCAGCCGCGCCACGGGCGCGCCCGCCCGGCCCGCCACGAACTCCGGCGAGAGGTGGTGCACCGGTATCGCCTCCCCCTCCACCCGCGGCTGCGCGGCGGCGACGGAGACCCTGCCCTCGCGGGCGAAGAACCGGGAGAGCGTGGCCAGCGTGTCCGGGGCGGCGGCGGCCCGCCCCGCGGCGGCCACGTGCTCGGCGGTGGCCTGCGCCGGCTGCGGTACGGGGGCCGCGCCCGCCTGCGGGGCGAGGCCGAGGAGGGCGGTGGCGGCGAGGACCGCCGCGGCGGCGGTGGCGCGCAGGGTCATGGCGGTCACGCCCCGATCCGGTAGAGCGAGTGGGTCCAGGAGAAGGTGCTGTTGTTCACGTACCAGGAGTGGGAGGCCCAGTTGTAGCGGTCGCTGGAGGGCCAGGGGTCGCCCCAGTAGACCCAGTTGGAGGCGGTGTCGTAGCCGTAGAGCACGTGCATGTGCCCGCCGCCGTTCGCCCACTGGATCCGCGTCTCGACCGGCCGGTTCGCGTTGATCTCGGTCTGGACGGTGGAGTACTGGAGCCAGCCCGTGACGTAGGAGCCGGGGCTGACGCCCGCCCAGCGCAGCCCGGTCTGGACATTGCCCAGGGTGGCCTGGTTGTTGGGGCAGTCGGTGCCCTGCTGGCGGTTGAAGGCGGCATTGCAGAACTGGTTCTGGGAGTAGTTCCGGCCGAACCAGGTGGCGATCGTGTTGCCGCCGGCGGCCCAGCACCAGTTCGTCTTCTGCTGGGCCTGCATCGTGATGTTGAGCCGCTTGGTGGCGAGGGCGGAGTCGGTGCCGGTCTCCGCGGCGGTGGCGGTACCGGCGGACAGCGCGAGGATCATCGCGCTGAGCAGGGCGGTCAGGGCGGCGGCCGGGGAGAGCCGCCGGTTTCGGGTGCGCATCGCGTTCCTCCCGATGGGGGGAGTGGGGGGGTGGAGGAGCGCGTCCGGACGCTGTGGAGGAGCATCGGGGAGTTGTCGCGATCAGGTCAACACGCTTCAATACGCGGTGACGTTGCAGTGTGAACGGTGGGACTGCGGTGTGAACGGTTGCTGTCGTTTCACCTGGTCCCCCGACGCTGCCGCCGTGACCCCCACCTCGGCGCGTGTGAACGTTCACAGAGGAGTCGCCATGCGACCTTCCACGGATCCGGCGAGCACGGCGGAACTGAACCGCCTGCTGCGCGCCGGCCCCTTCCACCTGGCCCTGCGTGCCGCCCTCGCCGCACGCGGCCTGCCACTGCACCGGGTCCAGCACCGGCTGGCGGCCCAGGGCATCAAGGTCGGCGTGACCAGTCTGAGCTACTGGCAGCGCGGCGTCCGCCGCCCGCACCACCCCGAGTCCCTGCGGGCCGTCACCGCCCTGGAACGGATCCTGGAGCTGCCCGAGGGCTCCCTCCTGCGCCTGCTGGCCGAGCCCGGGCCCGGCGCCGAGGGTACGCGCCGCCCGCCCGGCCGCTCGTACCGGGCGCTGCTGGCCATGGGAGGCACGGTGGAACGGCTGCTGGACGGCATGGACCTGCCCCCGGACGGCGGGCTGCACTCCGTCGGCCACCACGAGCGGGTCCGCATCGGCGCGGGCGGCGAGCTGCGGGACCGCGCCTCGCAGCAGATCGTCCGCGCCCACCGCGACGGCGTCGACCGCTATCTCGCCGTCCACCACGGCGACCCGGGCTGCGACGTGTCCCGGATCCGCGTGACGGCGTACGAGAACTGCCGCACGGGCCGGGTGCGCTGCCATCCGGAGGCCGGGATCGTGGTCGCGGAACTGCTGTTCGACGCGCGGCTGCGGCGCGGGGACACCTACGTCTTCGGCTACCGCGTCGAGGACGGCACCGGCCCGCGCAGCGGCGAGTACGTCCGCGGTTTCAGCTACGCGGGCGGCCAGTACATGCTGCAGATCCGCTTCGACGAGGCGGCCCTGCCGGTGCGCTGCCACCGCTTCGCCCGCAGCGGGCCGCAGTCCCCGCGCACCGCCCTGGCGGATCTGACGCCGAGCGGGCGGCACCGGGCGGTGCACCTGGTGGAGCAGTCGGTCCGGCGCGGTCTGCTGGGCATCGCCTGGGACTGGGACTGACGGCCGGGAGCTCCTGGCGGGCGGCCGGTTCAGCCCGCGACGAGCCGGCCGTTCTCGGCCTTGACGGGCACCTCGGGCAGCGGCTGGGCGGCCGGGCCGCGCAGGACCTGCCCGGTGGCCACGTCGAAGCGGCTGCCGTGGCAGGGGCAGTTCCCCTCACCCTCGACGATCTTGTCCAGGACGCAGCCGGAGTGGGTGCACTGGGCGCTGAACGCCTTGTAGCGGCCCGCCTCCGGGCAGCTGACCACGAGCTTGCTCTCCCGGTACAGCTTCGCGCCGCCCACCGGCACCTCGGCGGCGGCGCCCAGGTCCACGGGCGCGGTGGGGGTGGCGGGGGTGCGGCCGCCGCTGTTGCTCTCCGTGGAGCAGGCCGTGAGCGCCGCTCCCGCCCCGGCGGCCCCGGCGAGCGCGGCGGCGCCCTTGAGGACGGTACGGCGGGCGGCGGACTGCGGCGCGGACATGCGGTTCTCCTGGGGTGCGGGCACGGCGGGGCGGAGCGGGGACGGGGCGCGGGGTCGGTTCCCGGCCCGGGGCGCCGGCGGCCCACCCCGACGATACCGCCGCCGTATGGGGTACCTTCCCCCGCGTGATCGTCGTCGGCGGAGAAGCCCTCATCGACCTGGTGCCCCTGGCGCGGCCGCCGGGCGCACTGTTCCCCCGGCCGGGCGGGGGTCCGTACAACACCGCGGTGGCCCTCGGGCGGCTCGGCGCGCGGGTCGCCTTCTGCTCCCGGGTCTCGGCGGACGGCTTCGGCGAGAGCCTGCTCGCCGGGCTGCGCGCGGCCGGGGTGGACCTCTCGCTGGTCCAGCGCGGCCCGGAGCCCACCACCCTCGCCGTGCCCTCGCTGGCCGCGGAAGGCTCGGCCTCGTACGGCTTCTACGTGGAGGGCACCGCAGACCGGCTCTTCGGCCTGCCGGACGCCCTGCCGGACGCGGCGCGGGCCCTGGCGCTCGGCACCTGCTCGCTGGTCCTGGAGCCGGGGGCGAGCGCCTACGAGGCCCTGCTGCGCCGGGAGGCGCGGCGCGGGCTGCTGACCCTGCTGGACCCCAATGTCCGGCCCGCGCTGATCGCGGACCCGGCGGCGCACCGGGCGCGCCTGCTGCGGCTGCTGCCGTACACGGGCGTGCTCAAGCTGTCGGAGGAGGACGCGGCCTGGCTGGGCGGGCGGCCCGAGGACTGGCTTGCGGCGGGCCCGTCAGCGGTGGTGCTGACCCGGGGCGCCGCCGGGCTGACGGTCCGGACGCGGGAGGGCGCGGAGTACGCGGCGGCCGCCCGTCCGGTCGCGGTGGCGGACACCATCGGCGCGGGCGACACCGTCAACGCGGCCCTGCTGCACCGGCTCACGGCCGCGCCCGGCACCCCGGTGGACTGGCCGGACGTGCTCGCGTACGCCGCCCGTGCAGCGGCCCTGACCTGCACCCGCCCGGGCGCGGAACCGCCCTGGGCGGCGGAGCTGGGCGCATAGCGGAAGGAGGGGGCCCGGTGGCCGGGCCCCCTCCTTCCGCGCCGGACGACTACGCCTTGCGGGCGCGCGTCGCCGTCTTCTTCGCCGGGGCCGCGGTCTTCTTCGCGGCCGCCGCCTTCTTGGCGGGGGCCTTCTTCGCCGGGGCCTTCTTCGCCGGGGCCTTCTTCGCGGTGGCCCGCGCCGGGGGCGCCGCCGCGTCCGAGACGCGGTCCGCCCCGAGGATGTCCCGCAGGAACTTGCCGGTGTGGCTCGCGCCCACCGACGCCACCTGCTCGGGGGTGCCCTCGGCCACCACCAGGCCACCGCCGTACCCGCCTTCGGGGCCCATGTCGATGACCCAGTCGGCGGTCTTGATGACGTCGAGGTTGTGCTCGATGACGATCACCGAGTTGCCCTTGTCCACCAGACCCGACAGCACCTTGATCAGCTTCGAGATGTCCTCGAAGTGCAGACCGGTGGTCGGCTCGTCGAGCACGTACACCGTGCGGCCCGTGGAGCGCTTCTGCAGCTCGGAGGCCAGCTTCACGCGCTGTGCCTCACCGCCCGACAGGGTCGGCGCGGACTGGCCGAGGCGCACGTACCCCAGGCCGACCTCGTTCAGCGTCTTGAGGTGCCGCGCGATCGTCGGGACCGCCTCGAAGAAGCCCAGGGCCTCCTCGATCGGCATGTTCAGGACCTCCGCGATGGACTTGCCCTTGTAGTGGACCTCCAGCGTCTCCCGGTTGTAGCGGTCGCCGTGGCAGACCTCGCAGGGGACGTAGACGTCCGGCAGGAAGTTCATCTCGATCTTGATCGTGCCGTCACCGGCGCAGTTCTCGCACCGGCCGCCCTTGACGTTGAAGGAGAAGCGGCCCGGCAGGTAGCCGCGCACCTTCGCCTCCATGGTCTCCGCGAAGAGCCGGCGCACGTGGTCGAAGACACCGGTGTACGTCGCCGGGTTGGACCGGGGCGTCCGGCCGATGGGCGACTGGTCCACATGCACGACCTTGTCGACCAGGTCGTCGCCCTCCACCCGCGTGTGCCGTCCCGGCACCGAACGGGCGCCGTTCAGCTCGCGGGCCAGGTGCGTGTAGAGGATGTCGTTGACCAGGGTCGACTTGCCGGAGCCGGAGACGCCCGTGACGGCCGTGAGCACGCCGAGCGGGAAGGAGACGTCGATGTCGCGGAGGTTGTTCTCCTTCGCCCCGTGCACGGTCAGCCTGCGCTGCCCGTCCACCGGCCGGCGGATGTCCGGGATCGCGATGGACCTCTTGCCCGCCAGGTACTGGCCGGTCATCGACTCGGTGTTCTTGAGCAGTTCCTTGAGGGAACCGCTGTGGACCACCTTGCCGCCGTGCTCGCCGGCGCCGGGGCCGATGTCCACGACCCAGTCGGCCACCTTGATGGTGTCCTCGTCGTGCTCGACGACGATGAGGGTGTTGCCCATGTCCCGCAGCCGGACCAGGGTCTCGATCAGCCGGTGGTTGTCCCGCTGGTGCAGGCCGATGGAGGGCTCGTCCAGTACGTAGAGCACGCCGACCAGGCCGGAGCCGATCTGGGTGGCGAGCCGGATGCGCTGGGCCTCGCCGCCGGAGAGGGTGCCGGCGGCCCGGTTGAGCGAGAGGTAGTCCAGGCCGACGTCCACGAGGAAGCGCAGCCGCTCGTTGACCTCCTTGAGGACGCGCTCGGCGATCTTCTTGTCGCGGGCGTCCAGGCGCAGCCGCCCGAGGAAGTCCGCGCACTCGCTGATCGACATGGCGGCGACCTCGGCGATGGACTTCTCCATCACGGTCACGGCGAGCACGATCGGCTTGAGGCGGGTGCCCTCGCAGGTGGGGCAGGGCACCTCGCGCATGTAGCCCTCGAAGCGCTCGCGGCTGGCGTCGCTCTCGGACTCCGCGTGCCGGCGCTTGACGAAGGGCACGGCGCCCTCGAAGGCGGTGGTGTAGGCCCGCTCGCGCCCGTACCGGTTGCGGTAGCGGACCTCGATCTGCGTCCGGTGGCCGTACAGCAGGGCCTTCTTCGCGCGGGCGGGCAGCCCGGCCCACGGGATGTCGGTGCGGAAGCCCAGCTCCCCGGCGAGCGCGCCGATCAGCCGCTGGAAGTAGTCCTTGGTGTGGCCGAGCGACCAGGGCGAGACCGCGCCCTCGTCCAGGGACTTGTCCTCGTCCGGGACGATCAGCTCCGGGTCCACCTCCATGCGCGTGCCGATGCCGGTGCACTCGGGGCAGGCGCCGAAGGGCGAGTTGAAGGAGAAGGAGCGCGGCTCCAGCTCCTCGAAGGAGAGGTCGTCGTAGGGGCAGTAGAGGTGCTCGGAATACATCCGCTCACGCTCGGGGTCGTCCTCGGCGAGGTCGACGAAGTCCAGGATCACCATGCCGCCGGAGAGGCCGAGGGCCGTCTCCACGGAGTCGGTCAGCCGGCGCTTGGCGCTGTCCTTGACCGTGAGGCGGTCGATGACCACCTCGATGGTGTGCTTCTCCTGCTTCTTGAGCGTAGGCGGCTCGGAGAGCTGGATGGTCTCCCCGTCCACCCGCGCCCGGCTGTAGCCCTTGGTCTGGAGGTCGGCGAAGAGGTCGACGAACTCGCCCTTGCGCTCACGCACCAGCGGGGACAGCACCTGGAAGCGGCTGCCCTCGGGGAGCGCGAGGACCTTGTCGACGATCGCCTGCGGCGACTGCCGCGAGATGGGCCGGCGGCACTCGGGGCAGTGCGGCTTGCCGATGCGGGCGAAGAGCAGGCGGAGGTAGTCGTAGACCTCGGTGATGGTGCCCACGGTCGAGCGCGGGTTGCGCGAGGTCGACTTCTGGTCGATCGAGACGGCCGGCGAGAGCCCCTCGATGAAGTCGACGTCGGGCTTGTCCATCTGCCCGAGGAACTGGCGGGCGTACGACGAGAGCGACTCGACGTAGCGGCGCTGGCCCTCGGCGAAGATCGTGTCGAAGGCCAGGGAGGACTTGCCCGACCCGGACAGTCCGGTGAAGACGATGAGCGAGTCGCGGGGCAGGTCGAGCGAGACGTTCTTGAGGTTGTGCTCGCGAGCGCCACGAACGATGAGACGGTCGGTCACGCCGGTCCGCACCTTTCTTGAGTGAGCGGGGCACTGGCCCCGGCTGTCCAGGGTATGGGGGGCGCCGCAGCGGTGGAGGGGGGTCTGGACTTCGAGCGTATAGCACGCACATTCGATTTACGGCACTCCGGAGACCTCTTCACCCGATCGTGTGAGGGCGGGGACCGAGCCACTAGGCTCGGCGCCATGACTGATCATGTGCACGACCTGCGATCTGTACGTGAGGCCACGGACCGGCTGCTGACCGCGGTCGCGAAACTGGACAACGCCGCCCTGTCCGAGGAGTCACACCTCCCGGGCTGGACCCGTGGGCACATCCTGGCCCACCTCGCGCGCAACGCGGACGCCCTCGTGAACGTCTTCGAGGGGCGCCCGATGTACGCGAGCGCCGACGTGCGCGACGCCGACATCGCACGCGACGCCGGCCGGCCCCTGGAAGAACACCTGGCGGACCTCCGTGATTCCGCGGCCCGCTTCCTGGCCACCACCGAGCCCGCCCAGGACTGGTCCCGCACCGTCGAGCTGCGCAACGGCGTCACGGACAGCGCCGCGAACATCCCGTTCCGCCGCTGGGTCGAGGTGGACCTGCACCACGTGGACCTGGACATCGGCTACGGGCTCGCCGACCTCCCGGCGGAGTTCACCGACCGCGAGATCACCTTCCTCGCCGACCGCTGGTCCGGCCGCCCCGAGGTGCCGCCGACCGCGCTGGCCACCGAGGACGGGCGCACCTGGCGCACCGGCTCCGCCGGGGACCCGGCCGTGACCGTCTCCGGCAGCCCCGCCGCACTGCTCGCCTGGCTGGCCGGGCGCGGGGACAAGGGCGCCGCGCTGACCACCACCGGCGGGGCCCTGCCCGCGCTCCCGCCGCTGTAGCCGGACCCCTCTAGGATCACACCATGACGTACACCGGAGAGGTCAAGGTCGGCGGTCCGGCCGACGTGCACGAACTCGCGGACCTGATGATTTCCAAGGTCGCGGTCGGCGGGATGAACAACAACGCCTACCTGCTGCGCTGCCGCGCGACCGACGAGCAGCTGCTGATCGACGCGGCCGCCGAACCGCAGACCCTGCTGAACCTGATCGGGGACGACGGCATCACCGCCGTCGTCACCACCCACCAGCACGGGGACCACTGGGGCGCCCTGCGCGAGATCGTGGACGCCACCGGCGCGACCACCTACGCCGGCGCCCACGACGCCGAGGGCATCCCCGTCCGCACCGACGTGCTCGTCGCGGACGGAGACACCGTGCGCGTCGGGCGGGTCGAGCTGACCGCGCGGCACCTGGTCGGCCACACCCCCGGCTCGATCGCGCTGATCTACGACGACCCGCACGGCCACGCCCACGTCTTCACCGGGGACTGCCTCTTCCCCGGCGGCGTCGGCAACACCCACGACGACCCGGCGGCCTTCACGAGCCTCCTCGACGACGTCGAGCAGAAGCTCTTCGGGCAGCTGCCGGACGAGACCTGGGTCTACCCCGGCCACGGCAACGACACCTCGCTCGGCGCCGAGCGCCCGCACCTCGCGGAGTGGCGCGAGCGCGGCTGGTAGGGACGGCAACGCGTCAACTTCGGCGCGCCCGGCCACTCCTTCCGGTCATCCCCGGCCGAATCCACTCCCCCGCGGGCGCGGAGGCGGTATCTGGTGCCGCATGCATCAGGACCCCTCCCCGCCCGCCGGTCCCCCGCGGCCCGGCATGCTGCGGCTGGCCTCGGCCGCCCTCGCCGGGACCGCCATCGAGTTCTACGACTTCTTCGTCTACGGGACGGCCGCGGCCCTCGTGCTCGGGCCGCTCTTCTTCCCCTCCTTCTCCCCGCTCGCCGGGACCCTCGCCGCCTTCGGCACCTTCGGCGTCGGCTTCCTCGCCCGCCCGCTGGGCTCCGCCGTCTTCGGCCACATCGGCGACCGCTACGGCCGCCGCCCAGTGCTGCTCGCCTCGCTGCTGCTGACCGGGCTCGCCACGGTCGCCGTGGGCTGCGTACCGACGTACGGGACGATCGGCACGGCCGCGCCCGTCCTGCTGCTCGTGCTGCGCTTCCTCCAGGGCCTCGGGCTCGGCGGGGAGTGGGGCGGCGCGGTGCTGCTGACCGCCGAGCACGCCCCCGAGGGGCGGCGCGGGCTGTGGGCGAGCTTCCCGCAGATCGGCCCGGCGGTGGGCTTCCTGCTGGCCAACGGCATGATGCTGGCGCTGTCCGCCTCACTGACCGACGCCCAGTTCACCTCGTGGGGGTGGCGGGTGCCGTTCTGGGCGGCGGGGCTGCTGGCCCTGGCCGGGTTGTGGCTGCGCCGGTCGGTGGAGGAGACCCCGCAGTTCCGCGAGCTGGCCGAGAGCGGGCGGCGGGCGGACGCCCCGCTGGCCGAGGTGTTCCGGGGCCACTGGCGGCTGCTCCTGCTGACCGGCGGGGCGCTGGCCGTGGGGTACGCGGTGTTCTACGCGGTCACCACCTGGTCCCTCGCGTACGCCACCGAGCGGCTGTCGGTGGGCCGGACGGCGATACTGGCCTGCATCATGGCGGCGGTCGCCTTCAAGGGCCTGATGACCCCGCTGGTGGCGCTCCTCGGCGACCGCTACGGGCGGCGGCCGCTGTGCCTGGCCGGGTGCGCGCTCTGCGTGGTGTGGATGTTCCCGCTGGTGGCGCTGCTGCGGACGGCGGACCCGCTGCTGATGACGCTGGGCTTCGCGGTGGCGCTGCTCGGCATGGTGACGATGTTCTCGGTGGTGGGCGCCTACCTGCCGGAGCTGTACGCCCCGCGGATCCGCTGCACGGGCGCGGCCGTCGGCTACAACCTGGGCGGCGTCCTCGGCGGGGCGCTGACCCCGGTCGTGGCCACGGCCCTGGCGGACGGTCCGGGTCCGCCCTGGGGTGTGGCGGCGTACCTGACCGGGGTGGCCCTGGTCAGCCTGGCCTGCTTCGCGCTGCTGCCGGAGACCGGCCCCCGGGCCCTGCGCGGGCGGGCGGGCACCGCCGGGGAGGCGGAGCGGGAACGCGAGACGGGGGCGGCCGAGACGGCCGCCCCCGTGTAGACCCGCAGGGCCGGGTCAGGCGTCGACGCTCTCCGTGCCGGCGCCGGCCTCGGCCTCGGCCGCCGCCTTCTTCTTCGAGGCGATCAGGCTGGTGATCGTGGTGATGACCAGGACACCGCAGATGACGCCCAGGGAGACCGGGATGGAGATCTCCGGGACGTGCACCCCGGACTCGTGCAGGGCGTGCAGCACCAGCTTGATGCCGATGAATCCGAGGATGATCGACAGGCCGTAGCTGAGGTGGACCAGCTTCTCCAGCAGACCGCCGATGAGGAAGTACAGCTGGCGCAGACCCATCAGCGCGAAGGCGTTGGCCGTGAACACGATGTACGGGTCCTGGGTGAGGCCGAAGATCGCGGGGATGGAGTCCAGGGCGAACAGCACGTCGGTGGTGCCGATGGCGAGCATGACGATCATCAGCGGGGTGAGCACGCGCTTGCCGTTGCTCATGATGAAGAGCTTGGTGCCGTGGTACTTGTCGGCGACGCCGAACCTCTTCTCCACGGACTTGAGGAGGCGGTTCTCCTCGAACTCCTCGTCCTCCTCGTCCTTGCGCGCCTCCTGGATGAGCTTCCAGGCGGTGTAGATCAGGAAGGCGCCGAAGATGTAGAAGACCCAGGA
Organism: Streptomyces sp. NPDC047014; assembly: GCF_040644195.1. Taxonomy (NCBI): domain Bacteria; kingdom Bacillati; phylum Actinomycetota; class Actinomycetes; order Kitasatosporales; family Streptomycetaceae; genus Streptomyces; species Streptomyces sp. NPDC047014. The sequence continues at coordinate 10,880 of NZ_JBEYVX010000039.1, forward strand.
GAAGCTGGCGATGATCGCGGCGCCGGCGGCGATGAAGATGGCGCGCAGCACCAGGGCGATCAGTACACCGATCAGCAGGACGCGCTGCTGGAGGTGGGAGGGCACCGCGAACTTCGCCATGATCAGGACGAAGACGAAGAGGTTGTCGACGCTGAGGGACTTCTCGGTGATGAAGCCCGCGAAGAACTCCTGGGACGCCTGCGGGGTCCCGAAGAACCACAGGCCGAGGCCGAAGATCACGGCGAGGACGATCCAGACGACCGTCCAGGTGCCGGCTTCCTTGATCGACACGTCATGGGGCTTGCGGCCGATGAAAAAATCGGCACCGATGAGGAGGGAGAGACCGAGAATGGTCGCGGCCCACAGGGCCCAGGAAACTTCCATGGTGGAACATGCCTCCGGCGGATGGCTCAGCACTTCGTCAGCGTCATCGCTGCCGGAGGTCTCTTCCACCCGGGCGGCCTGGAGGCCGTGGGCCGACGCCCCGGGACACCGGGTTGATGCAACCGCAGTGGTCCGTATTGACGGGTACGCCGTAGCAGGAAAGCAGGAATACTCCCCTCCGCGCTGCCGAGCATACCCATCAACGAGCCAAAAGGTAAAGGGAACCCCAAGGAATGGTCACGGACGGGTAGTGCGCCGGGCTTCCGCGATCCGCTCCAGGGTCCGGTCGAGGACCTGGCTGCCCCGCGGCGGGAGATTCGGCTCGAAGGTCCAGGCGTGGTGCACCCACGGGTCGGCGAGGTGGTTGTCCGGGACCGGTGACAGGCGCATCAGCGAGCGCCACAGCGGATCCAGCAGCGGGCCGTAGGCCGATGCCTCGTCCCGGTCCGCGACCATCAGCAGATGCACGCCGACCGCCGCGCCCTCGTCCGCGAGGTAGCGCAGCCGGGTCACCGCCCGGTCGTCGAAGCCGTGCGGGAAGTCGTGCACGATGAGCAGCTGGTCGGCCCGGTCCACGTCCGGCGGCAGGTCCTCCGGCGCCCCGGCCCGCAGCGCCATCTGTACGAGGTCCACCCGGCGGGTCAGCCCGTCCAGCGTCGCCGCGACCCCCGCGGCCCCCGCGGCGGGCGGCGCGGCCAGCACCCCGGCCCGTACCAGCGGCTCCAGGGAGGCCGCCCCGGCCCCGGCCGCGTCGATCACGTGGACGGAGAACCGGTCGGCGGGGTGCACGGCCAGCAGCCGCACCGCGTAGGCGACGGCCATGTCCATGGCGGCCCGGCGCAGCCGGTCGGTGTCCATGGCCATCGCGGCCTCGGAGCCGGTGCGGCCGTTGTCGATCCACAGCCCGCGCTCCAGCGGGACCCGGACCAGCATGGGGATGCGCAGATCGGGCCGCTCGGGCAGGTGCAGGTCGCCCAGGCGCAGGGCGAGCGGGGCCTCCTCGGGCATCCGGTGGCCGTGCCAGACGGGGTTGTCCCAGCCCGCGTACGCGGCCGGGAGCGCGGGCTCGACCACCTCGGCCTCGGCGATCAGCTGCGCGAGGTCCCGGTCGAGGACGGCGCGGGCCTGGCCGACCAGCTCCTCGCGGCGGGCGCGCGCGGTGTCCCGGGCGGCGTCGCCGGAGCCGCCGAGGCGGTGGCGCGGGTCGGAGAGGGCGGTGTCCAGCTCGCGGTCCATACGGTTGTCGGCGAACTCCACCGCGCCGCGGTAGGCGGCGACCGTGCGGGCCAGGTCCTCGAACATGCCCCAGACCTGGTTGTAGAGCCGTTCGTCCATGGACCAGCCGCTGGCGTCCCCGGCGACGGGCCGTGCCGCCTCTCCCGGCCCGGCGGCGGCCGCGGGCCGCGGGGCGGGCTCGGGCGGCTCGCTGCTGGTGCGGCGGCGGCGCGGGTGGGCGTAGCTGATCGTGGGCGGGGCGCCCGCGCCGTCCCCGTACGTACCGCCGGAGGCGGAGCCGGAGCCCGAAGCGGAGCCCGAGCCGCCGGAGACCGGTTCCGGGGCCGGAGGCGGGGGCGGGGGCGGGACGGGGGCCTGCGCGGGGCTCTGCGGGGCCCGCAGCTCACCGGCGAGGCCGGTGGTGGCGGCGAGCGTGGCATCGGCGTCCACGGCGGGGGCGCCGGCCCGCAGGGCGGCGGCGGCCAGCGAGGCGGCCTCCGGCGCGGGCAGGCCGCCGTCGGCCAGCAGGGCGCCGAGGCCGTCGGCGTAGCCCTGGCCGACGGCGCGGACCTTCCACGCGCCCTGGCGCCGGTACAGCTCCAGGGCGACCACGGCGGTCTCGGCCTCCAGGCCGGTCAGGGTGTACCCGGCCAGCTCGGTGCCCTCCGGGCCGGTGAGGGCCACGTAGGAGGCGGGGACGGCGCCGAAGCGCACGGGGCCGCCGGGCGGCAGGACGAGGAGCACGCCCACCGTGTGGACCTCCGCCGGTACGGCGCCGAGGTCGACGGCGAGCGTCTGCCGCTCCGCCGCGCCGCCCGGCGCGCTCACGCCGGGCAGGGACCGGGCGCCGGGGTGGGCCAGGGCCGCACCGCCGGAGAGCCGGCCCTCCTCGTCGCGGAGCGCGGCCAGGGCGAGCACGGGTGTGCCCGCCGAGACCCTGATCTCCACCCGGCTCTCGGACACGGGGTGGTTCTGCCCCCGGACCAGTTCGGCCGTCATCGTGCAGCCCCTCCCCCGTGCCTTCTTCTCTTGTCCGGTACTGCTACAGGTGCGGCAGGATCGCCGGCATCAGGTCCTGGAAGGTGCGGCCGTTGGCCGGGTTGCCCAGGGCCGTCATCTGCCAGCCGGCGCCCACGCGGGACACCTTCGCCATGATCTGGGCGGTGTACTGGCCGCCGCCGTCCAGGGTGTAGCGGGCCAGCTCCTGGCCGTTGGTCTCGTCGACGATGCGGCAGAAGGCGTTCTGCACCTCCTGGAAGGTCTGGCCGGTGAAGGAGTTCACCGTGAAGACGATCTGGTCGATGTGCACCGGCACGCGCTGGAGGTCGACGAGGATCGCCTCGTCGTCCCCGCCCTGGCCCACGCCGCCCACGAGGTTGTCGCCGGTGTGGCGCACGGAGCCGTCGTCGCTCTGGAGGTGGCGGAAGAACACCACGTCGACGGGCTGCTTGTCGGCGAAGAGCACCGCGGAGGCGTCGAGGTCGATCTCCCGGGTCCGCGAGCCGAACAGTCCGCGGCGCTTCGCCGCCTGCCAGCCGAGGCCCATGCGCACCGCGGTCAGCGTCCCTCCGTCCGACTTCTGCAGACTGATGGCCTGGCCCTTGGTCATGTTGACCGTCACGCGTGTCCCCTCTCCCTCGCCCGCCCCATCGCCTGGGGCGCGGCGTCTACCTCCGGCTGTGACCCAACCCTACTGACAGGCCCCTCCTCAGGCGAGGCCCGCTTCCTTCATCTGCCGCAGCTCCTTCTTGAGCTCGCCGACCTCGTCCCGGATCCGGGCGGCGACCTCGAACTGCAGTTCCGCGGCGGCCGCGCGCATGCGGTCGGTCATCTGCTCGATGAGCGAGGCCAGTTCGGCGGCGGGCCGGTCGGTGAGCACCTCGGCGCCCTTGGCCGCCTTGGCCCCCTTGCCGCCCTTCGCCGCCTTGCCCGCGCCCGCCGCCTGCGCGGCGCGGCCGCCGAGCGCGGGGACGGGGGCCGGGGCCGGGCGGCCGTCCTTCGCCTGCCGGTAGCCGGTGCCGAGGAGCTGCTCGGTGTCCAGTTCCTCGCGGGCGATGGTGGCCACGATGTCGTTGATCTTCTTGCGCAGCGGCTGCGGGTCGATCCCGTGCGCCGTGTTGTAGGCGATCTGCTTCTCGCGGCGCCGGTTGGTCTCCTCGATGGCCTTCTCCATGCCCGGGGTGACCTTGTCCGCGTACATGTGGACCTGGCCGGACACGTTGCGCGCGGCGCGGCCGATGGTCTGGATCAGGGAGGTGCCGGAGCGCAGGAAGCCCTCCTTGTCGGCGTCGAGGATGGCCACCAGGGAGACCTCGGGGAGGTCCAGGCCCTCGCGCAGCAGGTTGATGCCGACCAGGACGTCGTACTCGCCGGCCCGCAGCTCGCGCAGCAGCTCGATGCGGCGCAGGGTGTCCACGTCGCTGTGCAGGTAGCGGACCTGGATGCCGAGCTCCAGGAAGTAGTCCGTCAGGTCCTCGGCCATCTTCTTGGTGAGGGTGGTGACGAGGACCCGCTCGTCCTTCTCCACGCGCTGGCGGATCTCGTGCACCAGGTCGTCGATCTGGCCCTCGGTGGGCTTGACCACGACCTCCGGGTCGATGAGGCCGGTGGGGCGGATGATCTGCTCGACGAAGCCGTCGCCGCGGGAGAGCTCGTACTTGCCGGGGGTGGCCGACAGGTAGACGGTCTGGCCGATGCGCTCCTGGAACTCCTCCCACTTGAGCGGGCGGTTGTCGAGCGCGGACGGCAGCCGGAAGCCGTGGTCGACCAGGGTCCGCTTGCGGGAGGCGTCGCCCTCGTACATGGCGCCGATCTGCGGCACGGTGACATGCGACTCGTCGATGACCAGGAGGAAGTCCTCCGGGAAGTAGTCGATGAGGGTGTTGGGCGCCGAGCCGCGCTCGCGGTCGTCCATGTGCAGCGAGTAGTTCTCGATGCCGGAGCAGGAGCCGATCTGGCGCATCATCTCCAGGTCGTAGGTGGTGCGCATGCGCAGCCGCTGCGCCTCCAGCATCTTGCCCTGCTTCTCCAGCTCGGCCAGGCGCTCGGTGAGCTCGGCCTCGATGCCGGTGATCGCCTTCTCCATGCGCTCGGGGCCGGCGACGTAGTGGCTGGCGGGGAACACGTAGAGCTCGCGGTCCTCGCTGATGACCTCGCCGGTCAGCGGGTGGAGGGTGGACAGCGCCTCGATCTCGTCGCCGAACATCTCGATGCGGACGGCCAGTTCCTCGTAGACCGGGAAGATCTCGATGGTGTCGCCGCGCACGCGGAAGGTGCCCCGGGTGAAGGCGAGGTCGTTGCGCGTGTACTGGATGTCCACGAAGCGGCGCAGCAGCTGGTCCCGGTCGATCTCCTCGCCCACCTTGAGGGAGACCATCCGGTCCACGTACTCCTGCGGGGTGCCGAGGCCGTAGATGCAGGACACGGAGGCGACGACGATCACGTCCCGCCGGGTCAGCAGCGAGTTGGTCGCGGAGTGGCGCAGCCGCTCCACCTCCTCGTTGATCGAGGAGTCCTTCTCGATGTAGGTGTCCGACTGCGGGACGTACGCCTCGGGCTGGTAGTAGTCGTAGTACGAGACGAAGTACTCGACGGCGTTGTTCGGCAGGAGCTCGCGGAACTCGTTCGCCAGCTGTGCGGCCAGCGTCTTGTTCGGTGCCATCACCAGGGTGGGGCGCTGGAGCTTCTCGATCATCCAGGCCGTGGTGGCCGACTTGCCGGTGCCGGTCGCACCCAGCAGGACGACATCCTTCTCACCTGCGCGGATGCGCTTCTCCAGCTCGGCGATGGCCGCCGGCTGGTCGCCGCTGGGCTGGTAGGGGCTGACGACCTCGAAAGGTGCCACCGTGCGTTCGATCTTCGATACGGGCCGCATGACTCAACCGTACGACCCCGCACTGACACGCACGCGTCCCCACGGAGTCCCGGTGTCCCTCGTTCTGGTCCGTTTGTCGTAGTTCGGTGGCGGCCCGGTGATCTTCAACCCCATGATCGCGGTGAAGTGCACCGCCGCAACGCCTGCCGCTCCGCACCCGTCTGACGCAGGAACAGGGCTCACGACCCGAGGAGAACGCACATGCACGTCCGACCCGCCGCCGCGGCCGCCGCCGCATTCCTGGGCCTCACCCTCTCGCTGCTGTGCGGGCCGGCCTCGTACGCCGCCCCCGGCCCCGGCAGCGCCGCCCCCGGGCCGCTGGGGCTCGGCGGCCCCGCCGTGTACGCCCACCGCGGGGCCTCGGCGTACGCCCCGGAGAACACCCTGGAGGCCGTGGACCTGGCGCGGCGGCTGGGCTTCGACTGGGTGGAGAACGACGTGCAGCGCACGAAGGACGGCGAGCTGGTGGTGGTCCACGACGACACCCTGGCCCGGACCACCGACGTCGAACAGCTCTTCCCCGGCCGCGCGCCCTGGCGGGTCAAGGACTTCACGGCGGCCGAGATCGCCCGGCTGGACGCGGGCAGCTGGTTCGGCGAGGAGTACGCCGGGGCCCGGGTGCCGACCCTGCGGCAGTACCTGGACCGGGTCCGGCGCAACCAGCAGCGGCTGCTGCTGGAGATCAAGAAGCCGGAGCTCTACCCCGGCATCGAGGAGCAGACCCTGCGGGTGCTGGACCGGGCGGGCTGGCTGGACCGGCGGCACGTGAGCGGCCGCCTGGTGGTGCAGAGCTTCAGCGCCGACAGCGTGCGCACGGTGCACGGGCTGCGCCCGGACCTGGTCACCGCCTTCCTCGGCACCCCGAAGGTGGCCGACCTGCCCGCCTACGCCGAGTTCACCGACCGGATCAACCCGTGGCACACCACGATCTCGGCGGACTGGGTGGCCGCGGTGCACCGGCTGTCCGGGGCGCACGGCCGGGCCATGGAGGTGGACACCTGGATCGTGGACGACGCCGCCACCGCCCGGAAGGTACGGGACATGGGCGTGGACGGGATCATCACCAACGCCCCGGACGTGGTCCGCGAGGCCGTGGGCGGATTCTGACCGGCGCTGTCGGCGGGCGGCCGTACCGTGGAGGCGTGGACAGCACCGAGCGGCCCCGCGGGCCGCACCTCGAATGGACCGTCGTCGCCAGCGACATCGGTCCCCTGCTCCTGGCCGCGACCCCCGAGGGTCTGGTCCGGGTCGAGTTCCATGCCGGGCCGGACCGGGTCGACGCGATGATCGGGCCGCTCGTCTCCCGGCTCGGCGCCGACGCCCGGCGGCCCGCACCGGGCGAGGAGGTGCTGCTCGCCGAGGCGATACGCCAGCTCGACGCCTATTTCGCCGGATCCCTGCGCCGCTTCGACCTCCCGCTGGACTGGCGCCTCAGCTCCGGCTTCAACCGCCAGGTGCTCCAGGAGCTGGACCGGTCCGTGCCCTACGGATCGGTCGTCGGCTACGGGGAGCTCGCCGCCCGCGTCGGCCAGCCCGGGGCCGCCCAGGCCGTGGGCAACGCCATGGGGTCGAATCCGCTGCCGCTGGTGGTGGCCTGCCACCGGGTCGTGGAGAACGACGGGGGCATCGGGGGCTTCGGCGGCGGGCGGGAGACCAAGCGGCAGCTGCTCGCCCTGGAGGGCGTGCTCCCGCAGCCGCTGTTCTGAGCGTGCCTCCCGCGCCGGTCATATTCCTGTTCCGCCCCCGCGTAAGGGGTGGCACACTGCGGCGGTGACTACTGCTGCCGCACCCGGCCTCATACCCTCCCGCGCGCCCCGCACCGCGCGCACCTGTCCGCGGGGCGCGGCATGACCGCCGCGCCCGGCACGGACCGCCCGGCCCCCGCGCTGAGCCCGCCCGACCTGGAACGGCTGCGCCGGCGCACCTCCCGGGTGCTCATGGCCGGCCAGGTGCTGGGCGGCCTCGGCGTGCCCATCAGCATCGCGCTGGCCCCCGTACTGGCCACCGAGGTCAGCGGCACCGAGGCGCTGTCCGGCTTCGCCTCCACCGCCGCCGTGATCGGCACCGCCGTCGTCTCGCTGCCGCTCGCCGCGCTGATGACCGCGCGCGGGCGCCGCCCCGGGCTGGTGCTCGCCTACGCGATCGGCGCCGCCGGGGCCGCCCTGGTCGTCCTGGCCGCCACCATCAAGAACTTCCCGCTGCTGATGATCGGCATGGCCGCCTTCGGCGCCGCCTCCTCCGCCAATCTCCAGGCCCGCTTCGCCGCCGCCGACCTGGCCGCGCCGGACCACCGGGCCCGGGCCATCTCCCTCGTCGTCTGGGCCTCCACCCTCGGCGCGGTGCTCGGCCCCAACCTGTCGGCCCCGGCCAGCCACAGCTTCGCCGGCACCCCCGTCCCGCAGACGGCGGGTCCCTTCGTCTGGGCCGGTGCGGTCTTCGTCCTCACCGGCGCGCTCATCGCCGTGTTCCTGCGTCCGGACCCGCTGCTGACGGCCCGCGCCCTGGCCGCACCCGAGGAGCAGGCCAAGGAGGGCCGCTCGATCCGCGCCGGGATCACCGCCGTCCGGTCCTCGCCGCGGGCCCGGCTCGCCCTGGTCACCGTGGCCGTGTCGCACACCACCATGGTCTCGATCATGGTGATGACCCCCATGGACCTCGACCACCACGGTGCCGGACTGGAGCTGATCGGGCTGGTCATCAGCGGTCATATCGCCGGCATGTTCGCCTTCTCGCCGGTGATGGGCTGGCTCGCGGACCGGCTCGGCCGGTTCTCCGTGATCGGCCTGGCCGCCGGACTGCTGTCGGTCGCCGCGCTGCTCGCCGGCACGGCCGGGCCGAGCCACGGCCGCAGCGCCCTCGGCCTCTTCCTGCTCGGCCTCGGCTGGTCCGCCGGCATGGTGGCCGGGTCGGCGCTGCTGACCGACTCGGTGCCGCCGGCCGCGCGGGCCGCCGTACAGGGCCTGAGCGACCTCACGATGAACACCGCCGCGGGCGTGGGCGGGGCCGCGGCCGGGCTGATCATGTCGGAGGCGGGCTACGGCTGGCTCAACGCCGTCGGGGCCGCGCTGCTGCTGCCGATGGCCGCGCTCGCCCTGTTCACGGCCCGCCGGCACCCGGCGCCGGAGGCCGCCCGCACGCCGTCGCCGTCGTCGTCGCCGTCGCCGAAGCCGGGCAAGGGCGGCGTCAGTAGCTGATGTGGTACGCCTTGCGCAGGGTCTCGTGCACGGTCCAGGTCGTACGGTCGCCCTCGCGCAGTACGCAGGCCGTGCCGGGGCCCAGCTCCAGGGTCGCGCCGCCCTCGACCTCGACGGTGGCGCGCCCGCTGACCACCACGAACAGCTCGTTCGCCTCGACGTCGGTCACCACGCCGGGGGTGATCTGCCAGATGCCGCGCACCTGACTGCCGTCGGCCGCCTCCCACAGCACCTTCCCCGTCACGACCGGGTCGCCGGAGAGGATCTGCGCCGGGTCGAGGTCCTCGCGCTCCAGTTCGGCGTCCGCGACGGACACGGCGAAGGAGGCGGGGCCGGCGGAAGGAGGCGTGGAGTGATCACTGGTGCTCATGGCGGGCAGCGTAGCCCCGCCGGCCCGTGCCGCGCGGTGACCACAGCGTCCAGGAAGGTCCCGGCGGACGCGTCACCCTGTCCAGCGGCCCGCACCCGGGAACGGGACTCGGACAGCTTGTGACGGGTGGGACGGGAGTGCGTTTGGGGGCGCCGATCCCGTGCCATGGATGGGGACATGTCACAGCGCAGAGCATCCGAGGTCCCGGTCCTGTCCGAAGAGGTACGCGAGGCACTGGCCCGGGGCCGGCCCGTCGTGGCCCTGGAGTCGACGATCATCGCGCACGGCCTGCCCCGCCCCCGCAATCTCGAAGTCGGCCTGGAACTGGAGGCGCTGGTCCGCGCCGAGGGCGCCGTACCGGCGACGGTCGCGGTCGTGGACGGCGTCGCGCGGGCGGGCCTGGACAAGGACCAGCTGGAGCGGATCGCCTCGGGCGGGCCCGTCCGCAAGCTCGGCCACCGGGACCTGGCCCCCGCCCTGGCCGCCGGAGCCACCGGGGCGACCACGGTGTCCGCGACGGCCTTCCTGGCCGCGCGGGCGGGCCTGCGCGTCTTCGCCACGGGCGGACTGGGCGGCGTACACCGGGAGTACGCGCAGACGCGGGACGAGTCGGCGGACCTGGCCCTGCTGGCCCGGACCCGGATCACGGTGGTCTGCGCGGGGGTGAAGTCGATCCTCGACGTGCCGGCCACGCTGCAGCGGCTGGAAACCCTGGGCGTGGGGGTGCTCGGCTACGGCACCGGGCGGTTCCCCGGCTTCTACCTGGCCGACTCCGGCGAGCCGGTGGACTGGACCGTGCACCGGCCCGAGGAGGTCGCGGCGGTGATGGCCGCCCAGGACACCCTGGGCGGACCGGAGTCGGCCCTGCTCGTGGCCAACCCGGTGGACCGGGCGGAGCAGCTGGATCCGGAGCTGCACGACCGGGTCCTGGCCGAGGCCCTGGCCGCCTGCCGGGAGCGGGGGATCACGGGGCAGGCGGTGACGCCGTTCCTGCTGGAGTACCTGGTGGACGCGACGGGCGGCGCCTCGCTGGAGGCGAACCTCGCGGCGGTGCGCGGCAACGTACGGCTCGGGGCACGCATCGCCGGCGCCTGGGCGGCGCGGGCATGACGGCGGCGGGGGCGCTGCTGGTGGTCGGGGACGTGGTGACGGACGTGGTGGCGATGCATCCGGAGCCGATAGTCCCGGCGACGGACACCTCCGCCCGTATCCGCACCCTGCCGGGCGGCGCCGGCGCGAACGCGGCCTGCTGGGCGGCGTGCACGGGGAGCGCGGAGGTACGCCTCCTGGCGCGGGTGGGCACCGAATCGGCGGGCTGGCACGAGCGGGCCCTCGTGGCGGCGGGGGTGCGGCCCCGGCTGGTCGTCGACCCGGAGGAGCCGACGGGGACGGTCGTGGCCCTGGTCGACGGGGCCGCGGAGCGCACCTTCCTCACCGACAGCGGGGCCTCGCTGCGGCTCTGCCCGGCGGACTGGACGCCGTCCCTGCTGGACGGGGCGGCCCATCTGCACCTGTCGGGCTACCTGTTCTTCGCGGACCGCAGCCGGGACCTGGCGGCGGTCGCGCTGCGGGCGGCGCGGGCACGGGGGGTGCCGGTGAGCGTGGACCCGGCCTCGGCGGGCTTCCTGGCGGCGCACGGGCCCGAGCGGTTCATGGCGGCGGTGGCGGGCTCGGCGGTGCTGCTGCCGAACGAGGAGGAGGCCCGGCTGCTGGCCGGGCTGCCGCCGTCCTCGGGGGTGGCCCGGGCGGCGGTGGCGCTCAGCCGGCGGGTGCCGCTGGTGGTGGTGACGCTGGGCGCGCGGGGGGCGCTGGTCGCCGAGCGGGGGCGGATCACGGCGGAGGTGCCGGGGGAACCGGCGCGGGCGGTGGACTCCACGGGCGCGGGCGACGCCTTCACGGGCGGCTTCCTGGCGGCCCGGCTGGAGGGCGCCGACCCGGCGGAGGCGGCCCGCCGCGGCTGCCGCACGGCGGCCCTGTCGGTGACCCGGCCGGGGGCACGGCCGTAGCCCTGCCCCTGGCGCTGCTCCGCTCCGGCGTCCCGGTGCTCCGGCGCTCCGGCCGCCGTGGTCAGTGCGCGGGGAGGCCGGTCCACGCCGGGTGCCGGGGGTCGTCGGCCCGTACGGCCACGTCCGCGCCCGCCGCGGGGTCCACCTCGGCCTCGTACCGGGCGAAGGCGGCCGCCGTCCACCGCTCGAGCTCCTCGGTGCGCCGCGCGAGCGCCCCCGGCGACAGCCGGATATGGACGCTGAGGTCGAAGGGGTACCACTGCCCGAGCAGCAGCGGCCCGTGCACGACGAGCACGCCGCCGGGCGGCAGTTCCACGTACGGGCTGCGGGTCGCGCGGTCGGTCACCGGGTCCCAGAGGTCGGGCAGGACCCGCCCGGAGCCGCCGGGGTCGGTGGGCCCGAAGACCTCCCGCCAGAGCGCGGCGGTGTCGTACCAGCCGCCGAGGTACGCGTCCACGTCCTGGCGGCCGTACTCGAAGCGCAGGGAGGCGGGCCGCAGGAAACCGGCGGTGGGCACCACCAGGGCCGGGCGGCCGCGCGAGCGCAGCTCCTCCGCGAGCAGGCCCGCGAGCACGCCGGTGCCGGCGGCGGGCGCGCCGTCGACGCCCACGCGGCGCCAGCCGCCGGGTTCCGGCGGGTTCCCGGGGTCGTCCAGGTGACCGGCCAGCCGCTCGGCCATCCGCTGCCAGGTGATCGCTTCCCAGTGCACGGGCCCATTGTCAGTGCCCGGCCGTAGCTTTTGTCACGAGGGATCACCGGCGGAAAGGGCTCCGGTGGGCCGGTGTTCGGGGAGGGGTCTGTCATGGCGCGGGAGACGACGTATCTGGAGCTGTCGCAGGAGGGCGGCGGTGCGCACAAGTTCTACGAGGTGACCGTGGACGGCACGGCGGTCTCCGTGCGCTACGGCCGGATCGGCGCGCCCGGCCAGCTGCAGAGCTCCACCTTCCCGACGGCGGACAAGGCCCGCGCGGCCGCCGCGAAGAAGATCGGCGAGAAGGTCCGCAAGGGATACGCCCCGGCCGTGCAGGGCCAGCGCGCCGCCCGCGCGGTGACGCGCCGCCAGGTGTCCTCGGACCCGTCGACGGCCCGCGCGGTCGCCCCCGTGCTGTGGCGTTTCCGTACCGGCTCCGCCGCCTTCGGCATCCACATCGACGAGGACCGCTGCTGGGTGGGCAACCAGTCCGGCGATGTGTACACGCTCAGCCACGGCGGTGAGGTGCTGGCCCGCTACTCGCTGCCGGACGGGGTGAAGTGCCTGGTCGCGGACGACTTCTGGATCTACGCGGGCTGCGACGACGGCACGGTGTACGACCTGTCGTCGAAGGTCCCCTTCGGCGCCTACGCCATCGCGCCGGACGTGGACATCTTCTGGCTGGACATCCACGAGGGCGTGCTGCACGTCTCGGACGCGAACGGCGGGCTGACCGTCATCGACCACGAGGACGAGCACCAGTGGTCGCGGAAGTCCTCCGGCCGGCACGCCTGGATGGTCCGGGCCGACGAGCGGGCCGTCTTCCACGGCCACGGCGGCGGCGTCACGGCCTACGCGGCGGACGGCACCGGCCAGTTGTGGCACACGGCCACCCCCGGCGGGGTGCTGTTCGGCTGGCAGGAGGAGCACGCGGTGTACGCGGGCACGGCCCGCAACCGGGTGCAGCGCCTGTCGAAGGCCACGGGCGCGACGGAAGCCTCGTACGTGTGCGACGCGTCCGTGTACTCCTGCGCGACCTCGCCCGACGGGCGGCATGTCTTCGCCGGTGACTCCTCCTCGTCCGTCTACTGCTTCGACGCGGACGGGCACCGGCTGTGGAAGCTGGGCACGGGGGGCGGCTCGGCGCTGTCGATGCAGTACCTGGACGGCCGGCTGTACCTGGTCACCACGGACGGCTCGCTGGTGTGCGTGGACGCGAGCGAGCAGGCGATCGCGGCGGCCCAGCAGGGCACGGTCCCGGCGGCGCGGGACGTGAAGTCGGCGGAGGCCCTGCCGGTGTTCACCCCGGCGGTGTCGGCCGCGGCGGTGGCGACGGTCTCGGTGGCCGCGGTACCGGCGGACGGTGTGGTGGTGGAGTGCGTCCAGCAGGGCGGCCGGATGCGGGTGCAGGTGGTGTCGGGCGGCTTCGAGCCGTGGAACGTGCAGTTCCCGCGCGGGATACGGGAGGCCGGCGCCCGGTACGTGGTCGACGGGCTGCACGCGTCCTCGGGCGGCTTCTACCGGGTGCGCGGGGAGATCCGCCGGCTGGTCTGACGCTGCGGCGGGCGGGCTCCGGGGCGTGGTGCGACACGGGGGTGCGCACCACGGGGGTCTGCTTGACGGGGTTGTGCTTCACGGGGGCGTGGTTCACCGGGGCGTGGTTCACGGGGGTGTTCTTCACGGGGGCGTGCTTCACGCGTGCTGCCCGCAGACGGCCGATGTGGCACCGGCCGGTGCGGGCACGGGTATGGAGAAGGCCGTGCCCACGGGCTGCCGTGGGGTGACGTGGAGGACGACCGGCTCGGTGCCGAGGTTGTGGCCGAGGTGGATGTGCCCGCTGCCCGCGGGCTCCACGAAGGTGGTGCCCTCCGTGTGCACCTCGACGGTCAGGTCGTGCAGGACCCGGGTCAGGGTTCCCGACAGGACCACGGCGTCCAGTCTCACCCGGTGGAAATGCCAGCCGGTGCAGCCGCCCGGCGGTATGACGATGGTCCGGTCGGCCGGGAGCGAGGCGACGCACGAGGCATCGTCCTCCGCCGCCACCGCCTCCGGCCGTGCTGCCGTCAGTGCCCGCGCTCCACCCATGTCCCCTCCTCGGCGGGACCGGCCGGCGTGAGGCGGTCCCAGGCCACACCGTAAGAGGGCGGCGGCGTTTCCCGGAAGGGCCGACGGGCCTCAACCGCCCTTCTCCACCAGGTGATATGAGGGGAGGAGAGCGGTATCACCTCTGTATGAGCCCGGTCGTTTTCGAGTCAGTGAAGCCGATCCACTGCGCCGACTGCCGGCGGGGGCCGCTGCGGCATCTGGTCCGGGAGGCGGGCGTACCGCGCTGCCTGGACTGCGCGGACCTCGGCCATCTCGTCTACCTGCCGCGCGGGGACGCCGCGCTGACCCGCCGTTCCCGCGAGGCCAGCGCCCTGTACGCCGTCGTCGTCCGCTTCCACCGGCGCCGCCGCCGCTACGAGCGCCTGGGGCTGCTCGTCGAGGAGGCGGCCCTGGCGCATGCCGAGCGTGCCTGTCTCGCGGATTCGGAGGCGCGGGCCCGCCGCAGGGAGCGCGACCGGCGGCGCAGGGAGGCCGAGGACACGCGCTTCACGGCGGCGTTCGCCGCCGAGATCGTGCGGCTGTTCCCCGGCTGTCCGGCCGGCCGGGCCGTGGCGATCGCCCGGCACGCCTCCCTGCGCGGCAGCGGCCGGGTTGGCCGTACCGCGGCCGGCCGGGCCCTCGACGAGACGGCCGTCTCGGTCGCCGTACGGGCCGCCGTGCGGCACACCGACACCGAGTACGACGCCCTGCTCATGGCGGGGGTGCCCCGCTTCACGGCCCGCGCCCGGCTGGCGGCGCAGATCGACGCCGTCCTGGACGGCTGGCGCACGGCGGCCCCGGCGGGACCCGCCGCGGCGGCTAGCTGACGCGGAAGCGGCGGTAGAGGAGGACACCGCCGAGCAGCAGGACACCCGCGCCGGGGATCAGCATTCCGGCGCCGTCGGCCCCGGTGTGGGCCAGGGCCTCGTGCGCGGGGGCCTTGGGCGGGGCGACCTCGGTGACCGGGGCGGTCGGCTTGGCCGGGGTGACCGGCTTGACCGGGGTGACGGGCTTCTCGACGACGGGCGGCTGCACCGGCTTGCCCTCGGTCGGCTTCTCGCCGTTGACCGAGCTGTTGCCGAACACCGGGTTCCCGATGCCCACCACGTTGACGGAGTTGCCGCTGACGTTGACCGGGAGGTCCACCGGCAGCTGGAGCCCGTTGCCGGAGATCACGCCGGGGGAGCCCTGCGTGGCGCCCTGGGCCGTCGCGCCCGAGCTGTTGCCCGCACCCCCCTGCGAGGAGGAGGCGGAGGAGGACGAGGAGGAGGAGTGCGAGGATCCCGAGCCCGTGTGCGCGCCGCCGCCCTGGGAGACGTTCGCGCAGCGGTTCCCGGAGGCCGGATTCAGCAGGCCGACGACGCTCACGGTGTTGCCGCAGGCGTTCACCGGTACGTTCACCGGAAGCTGGACCAGGTTCCCGGAGAGCACCCCCGGCGAGCCCGCGGCCCGGCCGCTCGCGTCCGCATCGGCGTGGGCGAATCCGCCGACGCCCGCGACCGCCAGCCCGCCTCCCGCTACCACCGCCGCGATGACGCCGTTCCGACGAGTGTGACGCATCAGTTTCCCTGCTTTCCGGAGGAGTTCACGGGATTCGTCCCGCAGGGGGAATAACGCCCGGAAACCCGTACGGGTTATAGCGCCGGTAGGCATTTCACTCAATCGTGTACTGGGTACTGGCTACTTCATGACTGATCGCCCTCTGCTGCTCCTCGATGTGGACGGCCCGCTCAATCCCTTCCGCTCCCCCTTCGCCGCACTGCGGGGCTACAAGAGCCACCGGATGCGGCCCGAGGTGTGGCTCTCGTACCGCGACCCGGAGTCCCGGGCGGCCCGGCGCGGGGTGCGGGTCCGGCTCCATCCCTCGCACGGCGCACGGCTGTTGGGGCTGCCGTTCGAGATCGCGTGGGCCACCGCCTGGACCCACCAGGCCAACTCGATGATCTCCCCGCACATCGGGCTGCCCGGGGATCTGACCGTCGTCGAATGGCCCGAGCTGTTCGCCCGGGATCCCGAGGGACTGTCCTGGAAGACCCGGCATCTGAGCCGGTGGGCGGCCGGGCGGCCCTTCGCCTGGGTCGACGACATGATCACCCCGCGCGACCGCTCCTGGGTGGCCGCGCACCATCCCGCGCCGGCCCTCCTGCTGCGGGTCCATCCCCGGCACGGGCTCCGGGAGCGCGATTTCACGGAGTTGACGCGCTGGGCGGAGGGAATCAGCCCCGCAGGGCGCTGACCGGGTCCGCGCAGGGGCGGCCCGTGGGCCACCAGTCCCCCTCGTCCGGGCGGGACTCGTAGGCGTACCAGAGGGCGTCACGGCCCAGGCGGAGCTGCCGGGTCCGGGAGGTCAGGCGGTTGCGGTCGGGGCGGAAGGAGCCCTCCGCCGCGGCCAGCAGCGCGGGCCGGGCCCGGTCGAAGGGGCCGGCCGGCGGGTCCCACGCCTCCTCCAGCACGGCCAGGGCGGGCCGGCCGCCCTGCCGCCAGGCCGCCGCGCCCCGGGCCAGGTCCGTCGTCGTACGGCCCGTGGCGCGGGCCAGGTCCCGGTAGAGGGCGCGGGCCGCGCCCGTCAGCCCCGCGGTGGGGTGTGCGGAGGCCAGCCGGACGGCGTCCTGCCACAGGGTGAGCCCGGCCGAGGGATCCTCGCCGGTGGTGAGCAGCGCGAGGGCGCGCGCCGCCGCGTCGGAGGCGAGCTGGTCCAGGGCCAGCGGGTCGGGCGCCGCCGGGTCCGCCGGGCAGGCGGGCGGCAGACCCGCCGCGGCGGGCGCGGCGAGCGGCGCGGGCAGCGGCCGCAGCGCGGTCCGGGCGAACGCCGCCCGGGCCGGGACACCGGGGAATCCGGCGGCGGCGTCGGGCTGTTCGCGCGCGGCGTGGGCGGCGCTGCGGCGGCCGAGCTCGTCCAGCAGCTCCCGTTCACCGCGGCCGCGCAGGAGCAGCAGCACGAAGGGGTCCTCGTCGAGGAGGCGGGCGGCGCGGTAGCAGAGGGCGGCCGCGTGCTTGCACGGCGGACGGCCCACGTCCGGGCAGGAGCAGTGCGGCACCAGCTCGCCCGCGCCGGGCAGGACGGTCCCCGCGAGCGAGCGCGGCACCTCCCGCTCCAGGAGGGCGCCGAGCGCGGCGGGATCGGCGGCGACCTCCTCCAGCAGGGCGCTCCACTCCGGGTCCGCGAAGGCGGGCAGGGTCAGCTCGGTGCGGTACGGACGGGCCCGGCTGCCCCGGACGTAGGCGACGATCCGGCCCGGGGTGACCGTCACGGCGTCCACATGCCCGGCGGTGGCGTAGACCCGGCCGCGGGCCAGCCGGGCGGTGTCGCGGGACGCCTCCTCCAGCGCCGCCACCCAGGCGCGGCCCCACCAGCTGACCGCCTCCGCCCCGGCGGGCACGGTCTCGAAGGTGCGCCTGCGGTCCTCCCGCGCGGTGATCACGCGGGCCTCCGCAGGGACACCAGATCGGCCAGCTCGCGGTCGGTCAGCTCGGTCAGCGCCGCCTCGCCGGAGCCGAGCACGGCCTCGGCCAGGGCCCGCTTGGCCTCCAGCATCTCCGCGATCCGGTCCTCCACGGTGCCCTCGGTGATGATCCGGTGGACCTGCACGGGCTGGGTCTGCCCGATCCGGTAGGCGCGGTCGGTGGCCTGCTCCTCCACCGCCGGGTTCCACCAGCGGTCGAAGTGCACGACATGTCCGGCGCGGGTGAGGTTCAGCCCCGTCCCCGCCGCCTTCAACGACAGCAGGAACACCGGGACCTCGCCCGCCTGGAAGCGGTCGACCAGCTCCTCGCGGCGCGCCACCGGGGTCCCGCCGTGCAGGAGCTGCGTGGCGATCCCCCGCTCCGCCAGGTGCCGTTCGATCAGGCGGGCCATCGTCACGTACTGGGTGAAGACGAGCACGGAGCCGTCCTCCGCCAGGATCGTGTCGAGCAGTTCGTCCAGCAGGGCGAGCTTCCCCGAGCGGTGCGGGATCCGGGGCGGGTCCTCCTTCAAGTACTGCGCGGGGTGGTTGCAGATCTGCTTGAGCGAGGCCAGCAGCTTCATGATCATGCCGCGCCGCTCCATGCCCTCGCTCGCCCCGATCACGGCCATCGCCTCGTCCACGGCGGCCTGGTACAGCGACGCCTGCTCGCGGGTGAGGGAGACGGGGTGGTCGGTCTCCGTCTTCGGCGGCAGCTCGGGCGCGATACCCGGATCGGACTTCTTGCGCCGCAGCAGGAACGGCCGCACCAGCGCGGACAGCCGGGCCACCGCCGCCTCGTTCCCGCCGTCCTCCTCCTGCTGGTGCTCCACCGGGCGGGCGTGGCGGGCGCGGAAGGCGGTCAGCGGGCCCAGCAGGCCCGGCGTGGTCCAGTCGAGCAGCGCCCACAGCTCGGAGAGGTTGTTCTCCACCGGGGTGCCCGTCAGCGCCACCCGGGCGGGCGCCGGGAGGGTACGCAGCGCCTTCGCCGTCGCCGAATGCGGGTTCTTGACGTGCTGCGCCTCGTCGGCGACGACCATGCCCCAGCGCTGGGCGGCCAGTACGGCGGCGCTGGCGCGCATCGTGCCGTAGGTGGTGAGCACGAAGCCGCCCTCGCAGGAGGCCAGGTCCTCGGCGCTCCGGCCCCCGCCGTGGAAGCGGCGCACCGGCGTGCCGGGCGCGAACCTCTCGATCTCCCGCTGCCAGTTGCCCAGCAGGGAGGCGGGGCAGACCACGAGCGTCGGCTCGCGGCGGTCCCGGTGCAGGTGCAGCGCGATCAGCGTGACGGTCTTACCCAGCCCCATGTCGTCGGCGAGGCAGCCGCCGAGGCCGAGGGAGGTCATCAGGTCCAGCCAGGCCAGCCCGCGCGCCTGGTAGTCGCGCAGGGTCGCCTTGAGGGCGGCGGGCTGCGGGAGCGGGGCCAGCTCCGCGGTGAGCCGGTCCCGGAGGGCGGCCAGCGCCCCCACGGGCACCGCCGCCAGCTGCTCGCCCCCGGCCTCGGCCGTCCCCGACAGGGCGGCGGCCAGCGCGTCCACCGGGTCCAGCAGGCCCAGTTCACGCTTGCGGGCCTTGCGCACCAGCTCCGGATCGACCCGCACCCACTGGTCCCGCAGCCGCACGACCGGCCGGTGCGCCTGCGCCAGCGCGTCCATCTCGCCGGGGGTGAGCCGGTCCCCGCCCAGGGCCAGTTCCCAGGAGAAGGCGAACAGGTGCTCGGCGTCGAAGAAGGCCGTGCCGTCGATGGCCGAGCCGGGCGCGGTGGACCGTACGACAGCGGTCGCGGACAGCGTACGGGCCAGGTCGCGCGGCCAGTGCACGACGACCCCGGCGGCCGCCAGACGGCCCGCGCCCACCCCGAGCAGATCCTCCAGCTCCGGGTCCGACAGCGCGAGCGCGTCCGGCACGGGCTGGTCCAGCAGGCGCAGCAGCGGCGGCCAGACCCGGGCGGCCCGGCGCAGCGCGAGCACGGCGTCGACCCGCGCCCGGGGCCCGAAGCCGCCCCCCGCCGTCCCCGCCCAGAGCTGCGCGGCATCGGTGACGAGCGTGGGATCGGCAAGGCTGTGCACCTGGACCACGGCGGCTCCGGCGCGCCGCGTGTCCTCCCCCTCGGCCTCGTCGAAGAGGCGGAAGGAGGACAGGTCGAGCCGCAGCGAGAGCCCCACGCCGGCATCGGTCCCGGCGGCGACCTGCGCGGCCCATTCCGCTATGCCGGGGACATGCTGCGGCTCCCGCGCCGCGAACGGTTTCCCGGCGGCCACCGCGGCCGCCGGGGTGCGCGGCAGGCTGTCGGCGACGGCGTCGAGGAAGGCGCGGAGCAGGGCCTCCGGTTCGGGCAGCTGGAGCGGGCGGCGGCCGGCCAGCGGCGTGGCGTACCCCTCGGGCGGCAGGGCGGCGGCGACGGCGCGCAGGTACGCCATGTCGTCGGCGTCGAGCGGACCGGCCCGCCAGGCGTCGATCCCCTCCGGGGTGAGGCCGGGCAGCAGACGGCCCCGGGCGGCGAGGGTCAGCGCCTGCGTGGCGGCGGTGCCCCAGGCACGGGTGGCGGGATGCGCGGCGGGGCTGCGGGCCGCGCGGGCGAGCAGGGGCAGGGCGGCGGTGACGGAGAAGGAGACGGCGGGCACGGTGCGGCCGCGCACGCCGGTGCCGTGCGGGCGCACGACGCCGAGCGGGCCGGGCGGACCGGCCGCCTCCGGGAGCGGATGCCCCTCGGGCGACCAGAACGCGATGCGCCCCTCGCGGGGGACGGCGGCGGGCAGGAACATGGCGGCGTACGGCAGCAGCGCGGCGTGCGGTGCGGCTGCCTCCGCCGCTGCCGATGCCGCTGCCGTCGTCGGCATGGCTGACGCGGCCGGCACGGCTGACGCGGCCCGCGTGGCCGGCCTCGCTGACATGGCTGACATGGCTGACATGGCGATCCGTCCCCTCCCTCCTGGATCCCTGCTGGGTCCTTCCTCGGCTCTCCCGATTTTAGGCGGGCCCACTGACAACCCCTCCGGCCTGCGGATTCAGCGGACCCAGCGGCCCTGGTCGGTGGCGTAGCCGTAGACGGGACGGCCCGGGGCGGCGCTCGTGCGCAGCGGGCGGCCGAGGTCGTCCACGCGCAGGACGCCCGAACCGGAGGGCGCGCTCCACCGCAGCTCCAGGTACCAGTCGCAGTCGCAGCCGGTGGTGCTCGCCTGCACCCGCAGCACGGCGGGGTCGGCGGCCGAGACGCGCAGCGGGAAGGCGGGCGCGGGCAGCCGCGTCCCGGCGTCGTTGCCGGGGACGGGGCGGGCCAGCGGGCGCGGTGCGTCCAGGTTGACGGCGAACACGGCCGGGGTGAGGCCGCCGCCGCAGCCCTGCGACATCTGGAAGACGTTCCAGGCGGGCGGGGTGCGGCGAGCCGTCACCCGCACCTCCAGCCCCTCCAGCACCACGGCTCCCGCGCCGGTGCCGTGCACGCTGACCTCCACGATCTGCGTCCCCGCGTGCACGGCCCGCTGCGCGGCCGCCCAGGCGGGCGCGTCGGCCTCGACGGGCGGCGCGGCCACGGAACCGGGCCCGCGCTCGGTGAGATAGGCGTGATCGCATCCCCCGGCCCACACGTGCCCCCGCACCGCCGCCCGCAGCACGGGCCCGGGGCTCACCGTCGGCCCCACCACCGCCCCCGTCCCACCGGGCGCGGGCGGGGCCGTGGCCCCGGCGGAGCCCCCCGTTTCGCCCGGCACCGGAGTCCCCTCCACCAGCGGCGGCGGCCCGGACGGGGCGGGCGGGCCGCCGCTCCCCGACGAGACGGGCGGAACCACGGGCTCGGACGGGCCACCCGCGGCCACAGCCCCACCCGCACCCGGAAGGACCCCGGCCACCGGAGCCCCCCGCTCGGGCCCGGACCCCGCCAGCAACCCCCCGGCCACGACCACCGCCACCACGGCCACCCCGGCCCGCCGCCACCACCCCCGGCGCACCCCGCCCTCCGCCCGCACCCCGGGCTCCGGTACGAGCACCACCTCCCGCTCCGGCACCCCGCCCGGCCCCCGCTCCGGCGCCGCACCCGCGCCCGCCGCCTGCCCCGCCGCCTGCCCCGCCCCCGCAGCCTCCTGCCGACGGGCCTGCGCCAGCAGCCACGCCTGGTGCAGGGTCAGCGCCTCGGCCGGTGTGGCCCCGCAGGCGCGCGCGAAGCGGTCCACCACCGCGAACTCCCCCGGCAGCGCCTGCCCGTTGCAGTAGCGGTGCAGGGTCGATGTGCTCGTGTGCAGCTTGCGCGCCAGGGCCCCGTAGCTCAGCCCGCCGCGTTCCTTCAGCTCGCGCATCCGCCGCGCGAAATCCCCCGCCTCAGTCACGGTCTCCCCCGTCTCCCGTCCCATGTCCCCGTTCCATGCAGGAGGTGTTCCCCCAGGTGACAGCCCGTACGGGCGTTCCAGTGTCCCGGTTTCGTCCCGAGCCGTGGTCCCGCGCCCCCGTCGGGGAACAGCCTTGTCAGGCAGCACCACGCACTTCGACGCCTTCACGGGGAGAACCGAATGTTCCGACGTACCCGCACCCTGCGCACCGCCGCCACCGCGCTCGCCGCCGCGGCCACCGCGCTCGTCCTCGCCACCTCCACCGCGACCGCCGCCGTCACCGCGCCCGGCTTCCTGGCCGGCGCCGACCTCCCGCCGCACCCCTCCTCCCCCTGGTACGCCGGCCAGGTCACCAAGGGGCTGCCCGAGACCGCCCCCTTCTGCCTGGACGGCGCGCTCCCGGCGGCGAACAGCTGGCACCGCACCTTCGGCACGGACGTCGACGCCGGCGCCGTACAGGTCTCCGTACGCGCCGCCTCGCCCGCCGCGGCCACCAAGCTCGCCGGCGCCCTGGAGCGCAAGGTGGCCGCCTGCGCCGCCGACTGGCTGCGCACGACCCCCGGCGGCACCGCCTCCTGGCAGGACTACGGCACCCTCCCCGTCGAGGAGGGCGCGCACGTGTACGGGGTCCACACCTCGATCCCCGAATCCGAGCCCGGCGTGCACCTCTTCGGCATCGGCCGCGACGGCTCCACCGTGACCGTCGTGCAGTGGGGTCAGATGGGCGACCTCTCGCACGCCCCGGTCGCCGCCTTCAAGAAGACCACCACCAAGGCGGTGAACAAGCTCAACCCGTAACCGACGGCGTCGGCCGCCGAAGACCGGCCCCCGCACCACGGCACCCCCGCCCCCCGAAGTGGGACCATGGACGGGAAAGGGGCGAAAGGGGCGATGCCCATGCGTTCCGGAAACGAACCGGTGACGGCCCGCAGCCCGCTGCGGCTCCGGTTCTGGCTGGGCGTCTGGGGGCTGGTCTGGTCGGTCGGCGGCACGGTGGCCTTCTCGCTGGCCGGCCGTCCGGGGTGGGCGGCCGCCTGCGGGGCCCTGGCCGTCGTCGTGACGGTGGACCTCTTCATGATCCTGCGCCACATCCACCAGGGCCCGCACTACCAGCCCGGCAAGGACGTCCCGCCCTACGAGCCGCCCGCCGCGCGCTGAGCCCCCGTACGCCCCGAGGTCAGTCCTGGCCCTGGTCCTCGAAGCGGGCCGCCGCCACATAGTCGGGCTGCGGGTCGAGGGCCGCCGCCAGCCGGAAGTGCTTGCGCGCCTGCTCCGGGCGGCCCGCGCGCTCATGGGTCCGGGCCAGCGCGAAGTGCGCGAAGGCGTTGTCCGGCTCACGCTCCAGCACCAGCTCGAACTCCAGCTCCGCCGGGCGCAGTTGGGCCGCCGCGAAAAAGGCCCGGGCGCGCAGCAGCCGGGCCGCCGTGTTCTCCGGGTGGGCAGCCACCACCGAGTCGAGCAGCTTGACCGCGCCGCGCGGGTCACGGGCGGCGAGCAGCTGCTCGGCGGCCCGGAAGTCTATGACGTGGGTTTCCGGACTGGACGGTGTGGGGCGCGTGGATTCGGGCACGTCAGGATCCTTCCCTCTACGGCCGACTGCAACGCCCGCACCCCCACCGCTATTCCATGCACACGTCACCCGTCACACGGTGCCCGCGGCCGCCGCCCGCACGCCGAGTTCCTTCCACACCGCGCGCACCTGCGGCTCCAGGGCCTCCAGCGGCCCGTCGTTGTCGATCACGAGGGTCGCCACCGCGAGCCGCTGCTCGCGGGTGGCCTGCGCGGCCATCCGCGCCCGCGCCTCGTCCTCGGCCATCCCGCGCAGCGCGGTCAGCCGGGCCAGCTGCGTCTCCGGAGCCGCGTCCACCACGACCACCAGGTCGTAGAGCGGCGCGAGCCCGTTCTCGGTGAGCAGCGGTACGTCGTGCACCACGATCGCGTCGGGTCCCGCGGCGGCCTCCAGCTCGGCCGACCGGGCGCCGACCAGCGGGTGCACGATCGCGTTGAGCGTCCGCAGCTTCTCCGGGTCGGCGAAGACGATCGAGCCGAGCTTCGGCCGGTCCAGCGCCCCTTCGGGCGTCAGGACGGCCGGCCCGAACGCCTCCACCACGGCCGCGAGGCCCGGCGTACCGGGCTCCACGACCTCGCGTGCGATCCGGTCGGCGTCGACGACGACCGCCCCGTACCCCGCCAGCAGCCGCGAGACCTCGCTCTTGCCGGCACCGATTCCGCCCGTCAGGCCCACTTTCAGCATGCCCGGCAGCTTAGGCGCAGCCCGCCGGGCCCGGGGCCCCGGGGGCGGGGCCCCGGGGGCGGGAACGGGGCTCAGCCCTCGCCCTCCCGCTCCGCGAGGAAGCGCTCGAACTCGCGGCCGATCTCGTCCGCCGAGGGGATCTCGGCGGGCTCGGCGATCATGTTGCCGCGGGTCTCGGCCCCGGCGGCCGCGTCGTACTGGTGCTCCAGCCCCTGCACCAGGCTGACCAGCTCCTCGTCGCCCTCGCGGATCTGCCGGTCGATCTCCGTCTGCGTGCGGTGCGCCTCGGTGCGCAGGGCGTGCGCCACGGCAGGCAGGACCAGCCCGGTCGCCGCCGTGATCGCCTCCAGCGCCGTCAGCGCGGCGTCCGGGTACGGGGAGCGCGCCACGTAGTGCGGTACGTGCGCGGCGACGCCGAGGACGTCGTGCCCGGCCTGGGCGAGGCGGAACTCCACCAGGGACTCCGCGCTGCCGGGCACCTGCGCCTCCTCGAAGGGGCTGCGGTGGCCGGGCATCAGGTCGGTGCGGTTGCCGTGCGGGGTGATGCCCACGGGGCGGGTGTGCGGGACGCCCATGGGGATGCCGTGGAAGTTGACCGAGAGACGGACCCCGAGCCGTTCGACGATCTGCCGGACGGCGACGGCGAACCGCTCCCACTCCACGTCCGGCTCGGGCCCGGACAGCAGCAGGAAGGGCGCCCCGGTGGCGTCCTGGACGAGGCGCAGCTCCAGCTGCGGGGCCTCGAACTCCGTCCAGCGGTCGCGCTGGAAGGTCAGCAGCGGGCGGCGGGCCCGGTAGTCCACCAGCCGGTCGGCGTCGAAGCGGGCCACCACCTGGTGGGGCAGCGTGTCGAGCAGCCGCTCCACGATCTGCTCGCCGGCCTCACCCGCGTCGATGTACCCCTCGAAGTGGTACAGCATGACCAGGCCGGCCGAATCCTGGGCGACGGCCAGGTCCGCCACCGCCAGACCCTTGGCGTCCCATTCGTACAAACCCTGTGGATCGAGCACTGCCACCACTCCTCCTCGCCTCGTTCTCTGCGAAGAACGTCCAAGGCGGCGCGCCCATTCCCCAGTTGGCGGCATTCACAGACGTTCACACGCGTTCACAGGAACGCAACGGATCCGGCGGCGGGCCCGGGGAACGCGGTGAGGCCCGCCCCCCGAAGGGGACGGGCCTCACCGTTCCACGCTACTCAGCTCTGCTCACACCGGAGTGCGAGGCGGCGCTGCGATCAGCTCTGGCCGCCGGCCAGCTTCTCGCGGAGCGCGGCCAGGGCCTCGTCCGACGCCAGGGCGCCGGAGGTCTCGTCGGACTCCGAGGAGTACGAACCGCCCGAGATGCCCGCACCGGCGTTGCCACCGGCGGCCGGGGCGGCAGCGCCCTCGGCAGCGGCGGCCTCGTCGGCCTCGCGGCTCTTGATGACCTGAGCCTGGTGCTGCTCGAAGCGGGACTGCGCCTCGGCGTACTGGGTCTCCCACGCCTCGCGCTGCTTCTCGTAGCCCTCGAGCCAGTCGTTGGTCTCGGGGTCGAAGCCCTCGGGGTAGATGTAGTTGCCCTGGTCGTCGTAGGACGCGGCCATGCCGTACAGGGTCGGGTCGAACTCGACCGACGCCGGGTCGGCACCGAAGGACTCGTTGGCCTGCTTGAGGGACAGCGAGATCCGGCGACGCTCGAGGTCGATGTCGATGACCTTGACGAAGATCTCGTCGTTGACCTGGACGACCTGCTCCGGGATCTCCACGTGGCGCTCGGCCAGCTCGGAGATGTGGACCAGACCCTCGATGCCCTCGTCCACGCGGACGAACGCACCGAACGGAACCAGCTTCGTGACCTTACCCGGGACGACCTGGCCGATCTGGTGGGTACGGGCGAACTGCTGCCACGGGTCCTCCTGCGTCGCCTTCAGCGACAGGGAGACACGCTCGCGGTCCATGTCCACGTCGAGGACCTCGACGGTGACTTCCTGGCCGACCTCGACAACCTCGGACGGGTGGTCGATGTGCTTCCAGGACAGCTCGGAGACGTGGACGAGACCGTCGACGCCGCCCAGGTCCACGAACGCACCGAAGTTGACGATCGAGGAGACGACGCCGGAGCGGACCTGACCCTTCTGCAGGGTGGTGAGGAACGTCTGGCGGACCTCGGACTGGGTCTGCTCCAGCCAGGCGCGGCGGGACAGGACCACGTTGTTGCGGTTCTTGTCCAGCTCGATGATCTTGGCCTCGAGCTCCTTGCCCACGTAGGGCTGGAGGTCGCGGACACGACGCATCTCGACGAGGGAGGCCGGCAGGAAGCCACGGAGGCCGATGTCGAGGATGAGACCACCCTTGACGACCTCGATGACGGTACCGGTGACGATGCCGTCCTCTTCCTTGATCTTCTCGATCGTGCCCCAGGCACGCTCGTACTGAGCGCGCTTCTTGGACAGGATGAGACGGCCTTCCTTGTCCTCCTTCTGGAGAACCAGGGCCTCGATCTCGTCGCCGACCTTGACGACCTCGTTCGGGTCGACGTCGTGCTTGATCGAGAGCTCACGGCTCGGGATCACGCCTTCGGTCTTGTAACCGATGTCGAGCAGGACCTCGTCCCGGTCGACCTTCACGATGACGCCGTCGACGATGTCGCCGTCGTTGAAGTACTTGATCGTCTCGTCGATCGCGGCGAGGAAGGCTTCCTCGTTAC
The DNA here is from genome assembly GCF_040644195.1 of Streptomyces sp. NPDC047014. Classification (NCBI taxonomy): domain Bacteria; kingdom Bacillati; phylum Actinomycetota; class Actinomycetes; order Kitasatosporales; family Streptomycetaceae; genus Streptomyces; species Streptomyces sp. NPDC047014. The sequence goes on from NZ_JBEYVX010000039.1 coordinate 37,400, forward strand.
CGATGTCGTTGACCGCTACCTGCGGAGTGGTCGAGGTGGTCTCGGTGCTGCTCGTCATGTGGGAAAGGGCTCCGGTTACGGACAGAAAGTCGTAGGTACTGCTACGCCGGGAGCCCATATCGGCATCTGCCGAAGCCGGACAGCCAAGGAGACCCACACTCCGCGAAAGCGGCGGGGCCTCGAAAACCGAGGGGACATCAACAGATGCAAGCGCAGCCTGCTAGGTCTGAGGAGCACAGGCTCGCAGCGCAACTTGTAGCATACGGGGGCAGCCGGACACGGTCAATGCGCGAAGGCCCACACCCCGGGCGGATCACCGCACAACCGGCACAATTCATCGGCGTGGACGCCCTGATGGCGTTCCGCGCCCCCTCCCGCAGACATCCGCAGACTACGACGACGGGCCCCATGAACCAAGAGGACTACGCACACGAAGACGCGTACGCGGCGGATCCGGGCCCCGAGGAGGACGCCGAGGCGACCCGCCGTGACGCCGGGGAAGCGGAGAGCAGCCGCGCCAGCCGTGGCTGGTGGGACCGCAACGCGGACGAGTACCAGAGCGAGCACGGCGCCTTCCTCGGCGACGACCGCTTCGTGTGGGGGCCCGAGGGCCTGGACGAGGCGGACGCGGCGCTGCTCGGCCCCGCCGCCTCCCTCCGGGGCAAGGACGTCCTGGAGATCGGCGCCGGCGCCGCGCAGTGCTCGCGCTGGCTGGCCGCGCGGGGCGCCCGCCCGGTGGCCCTGGACCTCTCGCACCGCCAGCTCCAGCACGCGCTGCGCATCGGCGGCGGCGATCTGCCGCTGGTCGAGGCGGACGCGGGCCGGCTGCCCTTCCGCGACGGCTCCTTCGACCTCGCCTGCTCCGCCTACGGCGCCGTCCCCTTCGTCGCGGACCCCGTCAACGTCATGCGCGAGGTGCACCGCGTCCTGCGCCCCGGCGGCCGCTGGGTGTTCTCGGTGACCCACCCGCTGCGCTGGGCCTTCCCCGACGAGCCCGGCGCCGAGGGCCTGACCGTCGCCGCCTCCTACTTCGACCGCACCCCCTATGTGGAGCAGGACGAGGAGGGCCGCGCCGTGTACGTGGAACACCACCGCACCCTCGGCGACCGGGTCCGGGACGTGGTCGCGGGCGGCTTCCGCCTGCTCGACCTGGTAGAGCCGGAGTGGCCGGAATGGAACGGCCAGGAGTGGGGCGGCTGGTCCCCGCTGCGCGGCAACCTGATCCCGGGCACCGCGATCTTCGTCTGCGAGCGCGGCTGACCGTGCCCGCCGCCCCGCGCACCGCCGCCCTCGACGCCCTTCCCGTGCGGGAGGCCGTGCCCGCCCTGCTCTCCGCGCTCGACGGCCACGGCACCGCCGTGCTGTGCGCGCCGCCCGGCACGGGCAAGACCACGCTGGTGCCGCTGGTCCTCGCGGGGCTGACCGGGGGCGGGCCGCGCCGTCGGGTGCTGGTGGCCGAGCCGCGCCGGATCGCCGCGCGGGCGGCGGCGCGCCGGATGGCCTGGCTGCTGGGCGAGGCCGTCGGCGGCTCGGTGGGCTTCACGGTGCGCGGGGAGCGGGTGGCCGGGCCGGACACGGTGGTGGAGGTGGTCACCACCGGGGTGCTGCTCCAGCGGATCCAGCGCGACCAGGAGCTGGCGGGCGTGGACGTGGTGGTGCTCGACGAGTGCCACGAGCGGCACCTGGACGCCGATACGGCCGCCGCGTTCCTGCTCGACGTACGGGAGACCCTGCGGCCGGAGCTGCGACTGGTGGCGGCCTCGGCGACCACGGACGCGGCCGGCTGGGCGCGGGTGCTGGGCGGTGCGCCGGTGGTGGAGGCGGCGGGGGTCTCGTACCCGGTGGAGACGGTGTGGGCGCCGCCGCCGCGGGCGGTGCGGCCGCCGCACGGGATGCGGGTGGATCCGGCGCAGCTGGCGCATGTGGCCTCGGTGGTGCGCAGGGCTCTGGCCGAGCGGGCGGGGGACGTGCTGTGCTTCCTGCCGGGCGTGGGGGAGATCGCGCGGGTCGCCGGGCAGCTCTCCGGGGCGGACGCGGAGGTGCTCCAGCTGCACGGGCGGGCCCCGGCGGCCGTGCAGGAGGCGGCGCTGACGGCCTGCGGCCACCGCCGGGTGATCCTCGCGACCTCGGTCGCGGAGTCGAGCCTGACCGTGCCCGGGGTGCGCGTGGTGGTCGACTCGGGGCTGGCCCGCGAGCCGCGCGTGGACCATGCGCGGGGGCTGGGCGCGCTGGCGACGGTACGGGCTTCCCGCGCGGCCGGCCGGCAGCGCGCGGGCCGGGCCGGGCGGGAGGCGCCGGGGGTGGTGTACCGGTGCTGGAGCGAGGCGGAGGACGGGCGGCTGCCGGCCTTCCCCGCGCCGGAGATCCGGATCGCGGACCTGACGCAGTTCGCCCTGCAGACCGCCTGCTGGGGCGACCCGGACGCGACGGGCCTGGCCCTGCTGGACCCGCCGCCCGCCGGCGCGATGGCCGCGGCCCGGGAGGTCCTCCAGGCCATCGGCGCCCTGGACCCCACCGGCCGCCCCACCCCCCGCGGCACCCACATGTCCACCCTCGGCCTCCACCCCCGCCTGTCCCGGGCCCTCCTGGACGCCACCCCGCTCCTGGGCGCCCGCCGCGCGTCGGAACTGGTAGCCCTCCTCTCGGAAGAACCCCCATCCACGTACGGCGACGACCTCACCACGGCCTGGCACCAGGCCCGCACCTCAACCGACCCGTACGCAACCCGCTGGCGCAGGGAGACCACCCGCCTGCAACGCCTCGCATCCCACCCCTCGGGCACGACCGCCACACCCCAGCACCGGCCGGAGCCACATCCAGCCCCGCCGGCGCTTGAGGCGCGGGGTGCGGGGCGGAGCCCCGGAAACCCAGCCGCACCCGACGCACGGCCGGGCCCACATCCAGCCCCGCCGGCGCTTGAGGCGCGGGGTGCGGGGCGGAGCCCCGGAGACGCGGCCGCACCCAACCGACGGCCGGAGCCACATCAAGCCCCGCCGGCGTTTGAGGCGCGGGGTGCGGGGCGGAGCCCCGACGAGGGGGCCGCCGGGCTGATCGCCGCCCTCGCCTTCCCCGAGCGCGTAGCCAAGGCAAGGGCCGACACCGCCTACCTCATGGCCTCCGGCACCGCCGCCGAACTGGCCAAGAACTCCCCCCTCCGCCAAACCCCCTGGCTGGCGGTAGCCGTCGCCGACCGCTCCCCCCACACCCCTTCCGCCCGCATCCGCCTCGCCGCCACCCTCGACGAGGACACCGCCCGCACCGCCGCCGCGCACCTCCTCACCGCCACCGAAGAGGTCCGCTGGGAGGACGGCGACCTCCTCGCCCGCGCCGTGGACCGCCTCGGCGCGATCGAGCTGGCCGTACGCCCCCTCCGCACCCCCGACCCCGCCCTCGTCCGCGCCGCCCTCCTCGACGGCCTGCGCTCCGACGGCCTCGGCCTCCTCCGCTGGACCCCGGACGCGCGGGCGCTGCGGGCCCGGCTGGACTTCCTGCACCGCACGCTCGGCGGCGCCTGGCCGGACGTGGCCGACGACGCCGCCCTGCTGGCCCGCGCGGACGACTGGCTGGAGCCCGAGCTGTCCCGGGCCCGGCGCCGCGCCGACCTCGCGCGGATCGACGCCGGGCAGGCCCTGAACCGCCTCCTCCCCTGGGCCACCGGCGAGGCCACCCGCCTGGACGAGCTGGCGCCCGAGCGGATCGAGGTGCCGAGCGGTTCCCGGATCCGCGTCGACTACACGGCCGAGCAGCCGGTGCTGGCGGTGAAGCTCCAGGAGCTGTTCGGGCTGGCGCAGACGCCCCGGGTGGCGGGGGTGCCCGTACTCGTGCACCTGCTCTCCCCCGCCGGGCGCCCGGCGGCCGTCACCGCCGACCTGGCCTCCTTCTGGCAGGGCGGCTACCGCGCCGTCCGCGCCGAGCTGCGCGGCCGCTACCCCAAGCACCCCTGGCCGGAGGACCCGGCCACCGCCCAGCCCACCCGCCACACCAGCGCCCGCCTCCAGCGCGGCAGCTGACCGCCCCCGCTACGCCTCCCCGGGGCCCGGCCCCCGGCGCCGCGCACGTGCCTCGACCCACAGCGCCGCCCCGAGCAGCAGCAGCCCGCCCGCGGCGAGCGCGGCGGGGGCGTAGGTGTGGAGCGCGAGGACCTTCGTACGGTTGGACTTGACCAGGGCAACCGTGTGCGCGGCGTAGTCCTCGCGCATCCGCACCTGACCGGCGAAGGCGGTGAGCCGGCCGTCGGGTCCGCCGGCGGCGATGCCGCCGCGCATCTCCTGCTCGATGTCCTGCTCGGCGTTGACGGGGGCGCCGGTCACCGGGTCCACCCAGAAGCGGGCCGTGGCCTTGTACCAGAGGGTGGTGCCGGTGGCGGCTTCGATGGTGGCCGGGTCGATGCCCTCGATCGGCATCTTCTTGGGCATGCGGACCTTGGTCCAGGGGATCTGCTGCTCGAAGTAGTAGACGTCCAGGCCCTGGTAGCGGCGCGGGCCGGCGTAGTGGATGGGCGAGGTGGTGCGGGTCTGGGCGTCGAAGTAGAGGTAGTCGCGCGGCTCGGTGAAGAAGGGCCATTTGAACTCGATGCCCTCGCGCCGGACCGGGTCCCCGTCGACCATCTCGCCGGTGGCGTGCACGGGGGCCTGGGTGTGGGCGTCGAAGATGTAGCGCTCGGGGATCTGGGAGACCATCGCGCCGTCGGGGCCGATGATGTAGGACAGCGTGTCCCACACCACCACGTCCTTGCCGGCGCTCGCCTCGATCTCCCGCGACGCCTCGACGTTGCCCTTGAGGGTCTGGACGATCGTGACCTTGTCCACCTTCTTGGGCTGCATGCCGCCGGTGTAGTCGAGGAGGGTCGCGTCCTTGGCCTCCAGGACGACCTCCTGGTACTGGTTCGGGGGGATCTTGGCGAGGCGGGGGTACGCGTACCAGCGCAGCAGGGGTGCGAGGGCCGCGCAGAACACGGCCAGGGCCAGCAGGACAAGACTCGCTCGGCGTCGCACGGCCGGGCCCTCCTCTACTGTCCGGGCGCGGGGGGCGCGGTGGTGAGCAGCGGCCGGGGCGAGGTCCGCCCCTCGGGCACCCCGAAGGCGGTGAGGCCGAACACGAGAACCAGCGCGGCCACGAGGCCGATGCCGGCGGCGACGAGTGCGCGCATGCCGGGGCTCCGGAATCTGATGAGGCGTCAGGGGAGCGCACGGTAGCAACGCCCCGGCCAGATGAGAACCACCGAGCGGGCGCCGCCTGCGGAGGGGGGCGGGGGCCGGCCCGACTGACCCCGCCCGGCCTAGGCCGCCGGCCCGACGCCCACCACGCGGGACACGACCGGCCCGGCGGGCTAATCCCTGGCGGGGCGCGACCTGCCCCGAGCGGGACGGACCGGCCCTCGCGGGCGCAAGGGGCCCGGCCGCACTACGCGGCCGCGTGGCGACGGGCCCGGGCGGGCCGGTCTCCGGTGGGGCGAGCTGGCCCCTCGGGGGCGGCCGGACCGACGGGTCGGTCCCCGACGGGGGCCGGGCGTGGCGCCTCGCGCGGGGCGCGACCCGCCCTCAGGCGGGACGGGCTGGCCCCCGCGGGCGCAACAGGCCCGGCCCGACTACGCGCCCGCCGCGCGGAGCGGCGGGGCCCCGGTGAGCTGGTCTCCGGCGGGCCGGGCTGGCGCCCGCCGCTGGTGGCGCGGCGGGCGCGGGTGGTGCCGGGGCGCTACGGCGTCGGGGTGGGAGTGCCGGAGGGGGTCTTGGCCGGCTTCGGCGACGGGGTCGCGCTCGGGGTGGGCTTCGGAGTCGGCTTGGCGGTGGCGGTGGGCGTCGGCTCCGGCTTCGGAGTGGCGGTGGGCTTCGGTTCCGGAGTGGGTGTGGGGGTGGGTGTCGGCGTGGGCGTGGGCGTCGGGGTCGGCTCCGGCTTGGGAGTCGGGGTGGGGGTCGGAGTCGGTGTGGGAGTCGGCTCCGGCGTAGGCGTCGGGGTCGGAGTCGGCGTAGGCGTGGGAGTCGGCGTCGGCTTCGGGTCCGGGGTGGGGGTCGGCTTCGGGGTCGGCGTCGTCGGGTCCGGCGTGGGCGTCGGGGGCGTCGGGCCCGGGGTCGGGGTCGTCGGGCCCGGGTTCGGCTTCGGCTGGGGCGTTGGGGTGGTGGCACCGCTGTCCGGGAGTTCGTGGGTGCCTTGGAGGTAGTACGTGAACCAGGAGCGGACCGTGCGCAAGTACTCCGTCGAGTGGTTGTAGGACAGCACCGCGCGGTCCAGGTCCGCCTCGACGCGGAGGTCGCGCGGGCCCGCGCACAGGTAGCGGGCCGCCGCCAGGGCCGCGTCGTGGATGTTGTTCGGGTTGCGGCGGCCGTCGCCGTCCGCGTCCTGGCCCCACGCCGCCCACGTGGACGGGATGAACTGCATCGGCCCGACCGCCCGGTCGTAGCGCGCGTCGCCGTCGTAGGCACCGCCGTCCGTGTCCGCGATGTTCGCGAAGCCGTTGCCGTCGAGCACCGGGCCCAGGATCGGCCGCAGGGTGGTCCCGGACGCGTCGACCTGTCCCCCGCGCGCCTGCCCGGACTCCACCTTGCCGATGGCCGCGAGGAGTTGCCAGCGCAGCCCGCACCCGGGATCGCTGCGCCCCACCGCCTCCTCGGCCCGCCGGTACGCCGCGAGCACGCTCGCCGGGATCCCCTGCGCGGCCACGCCCACCGCCACCGGGGTCGCCGGCTCCGCCGCAGGCCGCTCCCCCGGCGGGACCTCCGGCGCCGCGGAGTCCACCGGTCCGGACGGCGCCTCCGGGGCCACCGGGCCCACCGGGGGCGGGAGTTCGGCGAAGTAGGCGGAGTCACCGCCGCTCGGCTCCGCCACCCCACCCGCAGCCGCACCCGCACCCGCGGGCACCGCATCCGCCCGCTCCGGCGCGGGCCCCCGGGAGCCGGTGAGCGCGGCGACGGTCAGCGCGCAGACCAGGGCGGCGCTCGCGCCCCTGTACCGCCTGCGTCGGCGGCCTGATATGGACGGCATGGACCGGACCCCTCCCGCTCGACTCCCCCGGAATGTCCGCGCGACCCTACGTCAACTGCCCTGCAACGGCACGGACGGTGCGCGGGAATTCACCACATCCCCACGTCCATGTACAGCTCACGCATACTGTCGGGACCCTTCGGGCGCATTGGCCCGAAGTAAAGGAGAAGTCCAGGAGAGGTGCGATGCCCTTCACTCTCAGCCATGCGGCCGCCGTACTGCCGGCGGTCCGCCGGACGGGGCGGGCGCGGGGGTCCCTCGTGGCCTCGGCGCTCGTCCTGGGGTCCTTCGCCCCCGACACCTTCTACTTCACGGACGCCGTGGTCGAAGGGGTCATGGCGTACGGCACGTTCACGCACTCCCTGCCCGGGGTGCTCACCCTGGACGCGCTGCTCACCGCCGTGCTCGTCGGCTGCTGGCTGCTGCTGCGCGAACCGCTGCTCGCGCTCATGCCCCACCGGTGGCGGGGCCGGGTGGCCGTCTTCGTACGCGGCGAGCAGTGGCGGGCCGGGCGCCGGCTCCCCGCGCTCGCCGCCTGGTTCTACCTCTCGGCGGTCATCGGCTCCCTCACGCACGTGCTGTGGGACAGCTTCACGCACGGGGACCGCTGGGGCACCGACGCGATGCCGTGGCTGGGCGAGCCGGTCGCCTTCGGCCTGCCGCCGTACACCTTCCTCCAGTACGGCTCGTCGGCGGTCGCCGCCTGCGTCCTGCTCTGGTTCACCGCGACGGGGCTGCGCCGCATCCCGTCCGGCGCCGAGGTGCCGGCAGGCGTGCCGGTGCTGCGCCGCGCGGAGGTCTGGGCCGCGCTCGCGCTGATCGCGCTCTGCGTGGCCACCGGGATCACCGTGCGCGTGATCCGCTTCTTCACCTTCTTCGACCGGATCCGCACACCGCTGGACATCATCCCGACCGTCTGCTTCGGGGCGGGCGGCGGCCTGGCCGTCGGTCTGCTGCTGTACGGGGTCCTCGTGCGGCTGCGGCAGCGCCGCGACGGGGCGCGGCCCCCGGCGGACGAGGAGACGCGGACGCCCGTCCCCACCGCCTGAGCGGGGACGGGCGCCGGGCGCGGCCTGCAACAGGCCGGTGACCGGTCAGTGCGCGGCGGACTCCCAGTCCGGGCCGACGCCGACGGACACGTCGAGCGGCGCGCGCAGCTCGACGGCGGCGCCCATCTCGCGCCGCACCAGCTCCTCCACCCGCTCGCGCTCGCCGGGGGCGATCTCCAGCACGATTTCGTCGTGGACCTGGAGCAGCATCCGCGAGCCGAGCCCCGCCTCGGTGATCGCCCGGTCCACCCGCAGCATCGCGACCTTGACGATGTCGGCCGCGGTGCCCTGGATCGGGGCGTTGAGGGCCATCCGCTCGGCGGCCTCGCGGCGCTGGCGGTTGTCGCTGTTGAGGTCGGGCAGGTAGCGGCGGCGGCCGAAGACCGTCGCCGTGTACCCGGTGGCGCGGGCCTCGTCCACGACGCGCTGGAGGTAGTCGCGGACCCCGCCGAAGCGCTCGAAGAAGGTCTCCATCAGGCCGCGGGCCTCGGCGGGCTCGATGTTCAGCTGCTGGGCCAGACCGAAGGCGGAGAGCCCGTACGCCAGACCGTAGGACATGGCCTTGATCTTGCGGCGCATCTCGGGGTCGACCTGGTCCCGCTCGACGCCGAAGACCTGCGAGGCGACGGTGGTGTGCAGGTCCTCGCCGGTGGCGAACGCCTCGATCAGGCCCTCGTCCTCGGAGAGGTGGGCCATGACGCGCAGCTCGATCTGGCTGTAGTCGGCCGTCATGAGCGATTCGAAGCCCTCACCGACGACGAACCCGCGTCGGATCGCGCGGCCCTCGTCGGTGCGCACCGGCACGTTCTGCAGGTTGGGGTCGGTGGAGGACAGCCGGCCGGTGGCGGCCACGGTCTGGCTGAAGCTGGTGTGCACCCGGCCGTCGGCGGCGATGGTCTTCACCAGGCCCTCGACGGTGACGCGCAGCTTGGCCTGCTCCCGGTGCCGCAGCATGATCACCGGGAGTTCGTGGTCGGTCTGCGTGGCCAGCCAGGCCAGCGCGTCCGCGTCCGTGGTGTAGCCGGTCTTGGTCTTCTTCGTCTTCGGCAGGTCCAGCTCGCCGAAGAAGACCTCCTGGAGCTGCTTGGGCGAGCCCAGGTTGAACTCGTGGCCGACCGCCGCGTGCGCCTCCTTGACCGCCTGCTGCACGGCCCCGGCGAACTGCTGCTCCATGGACTCCAGGTGCTCGCGGTCCGCGGCGATGCCGGAGCGCTCCATCCGGGCCAGCAGCGCGGAGGTGGGCAGCTCCATGTCGTGCAGCAGTTCCGCGGCGCCCACCTCGGCGAGCTTGCCGGTGAAGGCGTCGCCGAGGTCGAGGACGGCGCGGGCCTGCGCCATCAGGGCCTCCGCCTCGGCGGTCTCGTCGGCGCCGAAGGCCAGCTGCCCGTCGGCGGCGGCCGGGGCCAGCTCGCGGTGCAGGTACTCCATGGACAGGGCGTCCAGGGCGAAGGACCGGCGGCCCGGCTTGACCAGGTAGGCCGCGAGGGCGGTGTCCATGGTGATGCCGTCGAGGGTCCAGCCGTGCTCGGGGAAGACCCGCATCAAACCCTTGGCGTTGTGCGCGACCTTGGGCCGGGCCGCATCGGCCGCCCAGGCGGCGAAGGCCCGCTCGTCGGCCTCGTCCAGCTCGGTGGGGGTGAACCAGGCGGCGGCCCCGCCCGCGGCGGCCAGCGCGATCTCGCTGACGTTGCCCTGGCCGAGGGCCCAGCTGTCGACGGTGGCGAGGCCGAGCGGGCCGCCCGCGTGGGCCTCCAGCCACGGCGCGAGCTCGCCCGCGCCCAGCACGGACGCGTCGAGCTCCACGGCGGAGGCCACCGGCGCGGCCGGCTCCTCGGAGGCGGCGCCCGGGTCCACGGCGAGCAGCCGCTCGCGCAGGGAGGCGTTGCGGATCTCCAGCACGTCCAGCACGCCGGTGACGGCGGAGCGGTCGTAGGGGGCGCGGCCCAGGTCGGCGGGGGTGCTGGGCAGCTCCACGTCCTTGACCATCTCGGTCAGGACGCGGTTGAGCTTGACGGCCTCCAGGTGGTCGCGGAAGTTCTGCCCGGCCTTGCCCTTGACCTCCTCGGCGCGCTCCACCAGCTCCGCGAACGAACCGAACTGGGTGATCCACTTCGCGGCGGTCTTCTCACCGACGCCCGGGATGCCCGGCAGGTTGTCCGACGGGTCACCGCGCAGCGCCGCGAAGTCCGGGTACTGCTGGGGGGTGAGGCCGTACTTCTCGACGACCTTCTCCGGGGTGAAGCGGGTCAGCTCCGAGACGCCCTTGGTGGGATACAGCACGGTGGTGTGCTCGGAGACCAGCTGGAAGGAGTCCCGGTCGCCGGTGACGATCAGCACGTCGAAGCCCAGGGCCTCGGCCTGCGTCGCCAGCGTGGCGATCACGTCGTCGGCCTCGAAGCCGTCGATGGCGAAGCGCGGCACCTTCATCGCGTCGAGCAGTTCACCGATCAGCTCGACCTGCCCCTTGAACTCGTCGGGGGTCTTCGAGCGGTTCGCCTTGTACTCGGGGAACTCCGTCGAGCGCCACGTCTTGCGGGACACGTCGAAGGCCACCGCGAAATGCGTGGGCGCCTCGTCGCGCAGCGTGTTCGCCAGCATCGACGCGAAGCCGTAGATGGCGTTGGTCGGCTGCCCGGTCGCGGTGGTGAAGTTCTCCGCGGGCAGCGCGAAGAACGCCCGGTACGCCAGGGAGTGCCCGTCCATGAGCATCAGGCGCGGGCGGTCCGCTGCGGTCGTCTGGTCCGTCTTCTTCGATGCTGAATCTGCCACGCCCCCGATCCTAGGCGCCCCCACCGACATTCCCGGCCCGCCGCCTTACCGCCGCCCCGCCCCCGGCTCCCCGCCGCCTCCCCCGGCGCATCCGCCCCACCGGACGCCCCCGGCGCACGCGTGCCGACGCGGTGAGCACCGAGCCGCCCTCCCCTGTTCCCGTGGTCCGTGCAAGGATCGAAGGACGCGGCCACACGTGCTGCATACGTACGTACGCTCGAAGGGGAGCGCGATGGCGACCAAGCCGCCCACAGGTGATCCCGTACAGGACGCACCGCAGGTCACGCCGCCCAAGCACGCGGCAGCCGGCCTCCCGGCGATCGGCCACACCCTGCGGATCGCCCAGCAGCAGATGGGCCTGGCCCGCACCGCCCGCACCCTCCTCAAGGTCAACCAGAAGGACGGCTTCGACTGCCCCGGCTGCGCCTGGCCCGAGGGCGACAAGCGGCACACCGCCGAGTTCTGCGAGAACGGCGCCAAGGCCGTCGCCGAGGAGGCCACCCTCCGCCGGGTCACCCCCGCGTTCTTCGCCGAGCACCCCCTGGCCGACCTCGCCGGCCGCTCCGGCTACTGGCTGGGCCAGCAGGGCCGCATCACCGAGCCCGTCTACCTGCCCGAGGGCGGCGACCGCTACGAGGCCGTCTCCTGGGAACGCGCCTTCGCGATCATCGCCGAGGAGCTGACCGCCCTCGGCTCCCCCGACGAGGCCCTCTTCTACACCTCGGGCCGCACCAGCAACGAGGCCGCGTTCCTCTTCCAGCTCTTCGCCCGCGAGTACGGCACCAACAACCTGCCGGACTGCTCCAACATGTGCCACGAGTCCTCGGGCTCGGCCCTCACGGAGACCATCGGCATCGGCAAGGGCAGCGTCTCCCTCGAAGACCTCCACCAGGCCGACCTGATCATCGTCGCCGGACAGAACCCGGGCACGAACCACCCGCGCATGCTCTCCGCCCTGGAGAAGGCCAAGCAGGCGGGCGCGCGCATCATCTCCGTCAACCCGCTGCCCGAGGCCGGCACCGAGCGGTTCAAGAACCCGCAGAACCCGCTCGGCATGCTCAAGGGCACCGCCCTCACCGACCTCTTCCTCCAGATCCGCATCGGCGGCGACCAGGCCCTCTTCCGCCTGCTCAACAAGCTCGTCATCGAGACCGACGGCGCCACCGACGAGACCTTCATCCGCGAGCACACCCACGGCTACGAGGACCTGGCCGCCGCCGCGAAGGAAGCCGACTGGGACGAGACCCTGACGGCCACCGGCCTGACCCGCCCCGAGATCGAACGCGCCCTCGCCATGATCCTGGCCTCCCGGCGCACCATCGTCTGCTGGGCCATGGGCCTCACCCAGCACAAGCACGCCGTCGCCACCATCCGCGAGGTCGTCAACCTGCTCCTGCTCCGCGGGAACATCGGCCGCCCCGGCGCCGGCGTCTGCCCCGTCCGCGGCCACTCCAACGTGCAGGGCGACCGCACCATGGGGATCTTCGAACGGCCCGCACCCGCCTTCCTCGACGCCCTCGACAAGGAATTCGGCATCACCTCGCCCCGCGGCCACGGCTACGACGTGGTCCGCTCCATCCAGGCCATGCGCGACGGCACCGCCAAGGTCCTCTTCGCCATGGGCGGCAACTTCGTCGGCGCCACCCCCGACACCGAGGTCACCGAGGCCGCGATCCGCCGCACCCGGCTCACCGTGCACGTCTCCACCAAACTCAACCGCTCCCACGCGGTCACCGGCCGGCGCGCCCTGATCCTGCCCACCCTCGGCCGTACCGACAAGGACGTCCAGGCGTCCGGCAAGCAGTTCGTCACCGTCGAGGACTCCATGGGCATGGTCCACGCCTCCCGCGGCAACCTCCCCCCGGCCGGCCCCCACCTGCTCTCCGAACCGGCCATCGTGGCCCGCCTGGCCCGCGCCGTCCTCGGCCCCGCCTCCGCCACCCCGTGGGAGGAGTTCGAGGCCGACTACGCCGCCGTCCGCGACCGGATCTCCCGCGTCGTGCCCGGCTTCGAGGACTTCAACGCCCGCGCCGCCCGCCCCGAGGGCTTCCGCCTCCCGCACGCCCCGCGCGACGAACGCCGCTTCCCCACCAGGACCGGCAAGGCCAACTTCACCGCCGCTCCCGTGGAGTACCCGCGGGTCCCGCCGGGCCGCCTGCTCCTGCAGACCCTGCGCAGCCACGACCAGTACAACACCACCATCTACGGCCTCGACGACCGCTACCGCGGCATCACCGGAGGCCGCCGCGTGGTCATGGTCCACCCCGCCGACGCGGCCGAGCTGGGCCTCGCCGACGGCTCGTACACCGACCTGGTCAGCGAGTGGAAGGACGGCGTCGAGCGGCGCGCTCCCGGCTTCCGCGTCGTGCACTACCCGACGGCCCGCGGCTGCGCGGCCGCCTACTACCCGGAGACGAACGTCCTGGTCCCGCTCGACTCCACCGCCGACACCAGCAACACCCCCGCGAGCAAGTCCGTCGTCGTGCGCTTCGAACCGGCCTGATAGAACGGCCCCAGCAAGAGCTGGGTTAACGAGCGTTGACGAACGGAGCCGGCCCATGGGTCAGGAGCACACTGTGAAGTTCCCGCAGGACGTACTCGACGAGTACGCCGCCCTGGGCATCGACCTGCCCGCGCTGTTCTCGGCGGGCGACCTCGGGCGCCGCATGGACATCCGCATACTGGAGGCGTCCGCCGAGCGCGTCGTCGCCACCATGCCGGTCGAGGGCAACACCCAGCCCTACGGACTCCTGCACGGCGGGGCCTCCGCCGTCCTGGCCGAAACCCTCGGCTCCGTCGGCGCGATGATGCACGGCGGCATCGGCAAGATCGCCGTGGGCGTGGACCTGAACTGCACCCACCACCGCGGCGTCCGCTCCGGCCTGGTCACCGGCGTGGCCACCCCCGTCCACCGGGGCCGCTCCACCACCACGTACGAGATCGTCATCAGCGACGAGCAGGACCGCCGGGTGTGCACCGCCCGGCTGACCTGCCTGCTGCGCGAGGCAGCCCAGGCCCCCGCGGGCGCCCCGGGGGCCTGATCCCGGCGGCGTGGCCGCCGTAGGCCGCGTGCCCCCCGGCCCGCGCCCCCGCAGCCTCGCCGGGCCCGGATCCCGCCTCCCACGGCGCCGGATCCGGGCCCGCGCGCGTATCGGGCCTGTTCCCGCGCCGCCCCGCGCCCGTCCCGGGCCTGTTCCCGCGCGCGCCCCGTGCCCGCCCCGGGCCTGTTCCCGCGCCCGCACCCGCCCCCAACCGCCCGGAATCCGCCAGTCCGGGCGCGGGGCCGCGCCGCCTGTTGTGTCACCGATGGTCACCGCCTACCGTCCCCCCTCATGGGGACCCCGCCACGCACGGCCCGGTACGCCGCCCGCCTCCTCCTCGCGGCGCTCGTCCTGACCGGCTGCTCCACCTCTGCGCCACCGCCCGCGGCGGACTCCGGAAGCCCGCCCTCCGCCGCCCCCTCCACCCCCGTACAGGTCTGCACGAGCCTGGTGTCCTACTGGGCGAAGGAGACCCTTCTGGGCACCACGTGGTCCGGTCTGGACTGGGAGCAGAAGGGCCTGTCCAACGCCCAGTACGCCCTCCACGAGGAGGCCGTCGCCGCAGCTCGGGCCGAGGAACGAACTGCCGGACACGACAAGGCACTTGAGCTCATCGACCGCCTGGTGGCCCGGCGCTGCGCCGAAGAGGACGGCGCGACCACCAGTTCGGAGAACTGGCGTCCGCCGACGTGACGCGGGTCACCGCATTCCCGAGCGGCGTGTCCGGCTTCCGGGCAGTCCCCCGCCCGGGAGCGAACCGCAGGTGGGAGGCCGTCACCCTGCCGAAACAAGATCGACACCATTCCGGACGGCAGCCCTTGACAATCACTCTGCGTAATTCCCATGCCGGTCCGAATCCGCCTTTTCCCCCGAGAAAGGCCACCCGGAGGATTCTTTCGGACACGCGCAGCCACATTCGGCTCAATTTGATCTAAGACAGGAGCATGAAGCCCCCAAGCCCCTTAGTGGAACAGGTATTTCTCACGATGCGGACACTCTCCCCGATGGAAAAGCGCCCGTTTTGTCCACACTCCCACCACACATTCTTGGCCTTGGCATAACAAGAGCGTCACATCCTCCTTTCCCTGCTCCCCGTGCTCGCCACCTCGGCCCTAGAGTCACGGCCAGTCACCGCGCCGCAGGGCGCGAATCAGCACGGCCGTGGACCTCTCCAGTGCGGCCCGGCGACCCAACGGCACCTCGACAGAGCGCGCCGCGCCAGGGAAAGGAAGAATCGTGCGACACCGTTCTTTGCTCATCCTCACCACCGTGATCACCACGGGAGCACTGACCCTCACCGCTTGCGGATCGCGCGACGGAGGCTCCAAGGACAACAGCGGCGGCAAGAAGACCGTCGTCGTCATCGGCGTCGACGCCCCGCTCACCGGCTCCCTCTCCGCTCTCGGACAGGGCATCAAGAACTCCGTGGACCTCGCGGCCAAGACGGCCAACAAGAACAACGAGGTCCCCGGCATCGAGTTCAAGGTCGAAGCCCTCGACGACCAGGCCGTCCCGGCCTCCGGCCAGGCCAACGCCACCAAGCTCGTCGGCAACAAGGACGTCGTCGGCGTCGTCGGCCCCCTGAACTCGGGCGTCGCCCAGCAGATGCAGGGCGTCTTCGCCTCCGCCAACCTCGCCCAGGTCTCCCCCGCCAACACCAACCCGGCCCTCAGCCAGGGCGACAACTGGGGCAAGGGCGAGTTCAAGCGCCCCTTCAAGACCTACTTCCGCACCGCCGCCACCGACGTCGTCCAGGGCAAGTTCGCCGCCCAGTACCTCTTCAAGGACGCCGGCAAGAAGAAGGTCTTCGTCGTCGACGACAAGCAGACCTACGGCGCCGGCCTCGCCGCCATCTTCTCCGAGGAGTTCAAGAAGCTCGGCGGCGAGATCGTCGGCACCGACCACGTCACCGTCAAGGAGACCGACTTCTCCGCCACGGCCGACAAGGTCAAGTCCTCCGGCGCCGACTCCGTCTACTTCGGCGGCCAGTACCCCGAGGGCGGCCTCCTCGCCGACCAGATCAAGAAGACCGGCGCCAACGTCCCCCTCATGGGCGGCGACGGCATCCAGGACCCGGCCTTCATCAGCGCCTCCGGCGAAGCCAACGAGGGTGACCTCTCCACCTCCATCGGCTACCCCGTCGAGAAGCTCGACACCGCCAAGAAGTTCATCGAGGACTACAAGACCGAGGGCTACAAGGACCCGTACGCCGCCTACGGTGGCTACTCCTACGACGCCGGCTGGGCCCTCGTCCAGGCCGTCAAGACCGTCGTCGCCGCCAACAGCGGCAAGCTCCCCGACGACGCCCGCGCCAAGGTCGTCGAGGCCCTCGGCAAGGTCAGCTTCGAAGGCGTCACCGGCAAGGTCGCCTTCGACGAGAACGGCGACACCACCAACAAGCAGCTCACCGTCTACAAGGTCGAGGGCGGCAAGTGGGTCGACGTCAAGAGCGACACCTTCAACCAGTAAGCGGTTGACCCCCAGCACCACCCGTAACACCCGCAACACCTGAACCAACCCGCCGCGCGAGGGCGCAAACAGTGCCCTCGCGCGGAGTCTTATCCGACACGCTCATCGGAGGCCCTGCGGTGCACGAACTGCCGCAACAGCTGGCCAACGGCCTGGCCCTCGGTGCTCTCTATGGCCTCATCGCCATCGGGTACACCATGGTCTACGGCATCGTCCAGCTCATCAACTTCGCCCACGGCGAGATCTTCATGATCGGCGGCTTCGGCGCGCTCACCGCCTACGCCATCCTCCCGACCGGCACCACCCTGCTGATCGCGATCCCAGTCATGATCGTCGGAGGTGCCATCACCTCCGTCGCCGTAGCCTGCGCAGCCGAACGCTTCGCCTACCGCCCCCTGCGCAGCGCCCCCAGGCTCGCACCCCTCATCACCGCAATCGGCCTCTCGATCGCGCTCCAGCAGCTCGTCTGGCAGTTCTACCCGGACGCCAAGAAGGCCGTCAGCTTCCCCGAATTCAAGGGCGCGTCCTTCCAGATCACCGACAGCCTCGCGATCCAGCGTGCGGACCTCTTCGTCCTCATCCTCGCCCCCCTCTGCATGCTCGCCCTCGGCGTCTTCGTCCAGAAGAGCCGCAGCGGCCGCGCCATGCAGGCCACCGCGCAGGACCCCGACACCGCCAAGCTGATGGGCATCAACACCGACCGCATCATCGTCATGGCCTTCGCCATCGGTGCCGCGTTCGCCGCCGTCGCCGCCGTCGCCTACGGCCTCGACAAGGGCCAGATCAACTTCGAAATGGGCTTCATCCTCGGCCTCAAGGCATTCACCGCAGCCGTCCTCGGCGGCATCGGCAACATCTACGGAGCCATGGTCGGCGGCGTCGTCCTCGGCCTCGCCGAAGCCCTCTCCATCGCCTACATCGAAGAAATCCCCGGCATGCAGCAGCTCGGCGGCGGCGCCTGGGCCAACGTCTGGGCCTTCGTACTCCTCATCGTCGTGCTCCTCGTCCGGCCCCAGGGCCTGCTCGGCCAGCGCGTCACGGATCGGGCGTGAGAACCATGACCACCAACGCCACCGCACCCACCGACCTCCCCCAGACCGAAGCCGCCGAACCGGCCGCCACCACCCCCACCGCACTCCTCTACGCGGTCATCGGCGGCAGCCTCCTCACCGTCATCAGCGCCTTCCTCGCCTGGACCTGGACCGCCGACTTCCCCGGCGACCTCACCTTCTACGGCAGCCCCGCCGACCTCCAGTACGTCACCCTCGCCGGCGCCGCCCTCACCCTCGCCTACGCACTCTCCGCGCTCGGCACCAAGGGCTTCCGCTGGCTCTCCCCCGCCGGCTCCCGCAAAGCCATATGGTTCCTCGCCCTCGGCAACGCGGCCGCCACCTGGTTCACCGTCATCGCGATCACCATCGTCCTCGGCGGCGTGATCAACCTCGAACCCGGCGCCTACATCGCCCTCGCCGGCTCGCTCGTCCCGGCCCTCGCCGCGTACAAGCTCCCCGACGACACCCGCAAGGCCACCCCGGCCAAGCAACTGCCCTCCTGGGCCGAAATCCTCATCATCACCGGCGTCTTCGCACTCGGCCTCTTCGTCATCACCTTCGGCATCGACACCGACGACAAAGAACCGCAGCTCTTCGTCGCCTACCTCATCACCGTCGGCTTCGCGGCCCTCGCACTGAACAAGTCGGGCCTCCTCGCCCGCTTCTCCGTCCTCACCGCACACAACCGCCAGGTCACCCTGATCGGCACCGCGGCCGCCGCGATCGTCTTCCCCTTCATCCAGCAGAGCGGCGACACCTACACCCTCATCGCCGTCAACATCCTGATCTTCGCGACCGTCGCCCTCGGCCTCAACATCGTCGTCGGCCTCGCCGGACTCCTCGACCTCGGCTACGTCGCCTTCCTCGGCGTCGGCGCCTACGCCGCAGCCCTCGTCTCCGGCAGCACCGCCTCCGCCTTCGGCATCCACCTGCCCTTCTGGGCCGCCGTCATCGTCGGAG
Organism: Streptomyces sp. NPDC047014; assembly: GCF_040644195.1. Taxonomy (NCBI): domain Bacteria; kingdom Bacillati; phylum Actinomycetota; class Actinomycetes; order Kitasatosporales; family Streptomycetaceae; genus Streptomyces; species Streptomyces sp. NPDC047014. Next base: position 55,718 of record NZ_JBEYVX010000039.1, read on the forward strand.
CACTCGTCTCCCTCATCTTCGGCGTGGTCATCGGCGCACCCACCCTGCGCCTGCGCGGCGACTACCTCGCCATCGTCACCCTCGGCTTCGGAGAAATCTTCCGCATCGCCATGGGCAACCTCGACGGCACCTCCGGCCCCGACATCACCAACGGCCCCAACGGCATCCCGAACATCCCCCACCTCGAAATCCTCGGGTGGAACTTCGGCGAATCCCACACCGTCCTCGGCATCGAACTCGGCGCCTACGCCAACTACTACTTCCTGATGCTGCTGGTCATGGCCCTGGTCGTCCTCGTCTTCTCCCGCGCCGGCAACAGCCGCATCGGACGCGCCTGGGTCGCCATCCGCGAAGACGAAACCGCCGCCGAAGCCATGGGCATCAACGGCTTCAAGGTCAAGCTCATCGCCTTCGCCCTCGGCGCCACCCTCGCCGGCCTCGCCGGCACCGTCCAGGCACACGTCAACAGCACGGTCGTCCCCGAGAACTACGTCTTCGCCGGACCCGTCCCGCCGAACTCCGCGTTCCTCCTCGCCGCCGTCATCCTCGGCGGCATGGGCACCATCCGCGGCCCCATCCTCGGCGCCGCACTGCTCTTCCTGATCCCGGCGAAGCTGGCCTTCCTCCAGGACTACCAGCTCCTCGCCTTCGGCATCGCCCTCATCCTGCTCATGCGCTTCCGCCCCGAGGGCCTCATCGCCAACAAGCGGGCGCAGCTCGAGTTCCACGACGACACCGCTGACCAGGCCCCCACGGACCTGGCCACCGCCAAGGCGGGGGCATAACGGCCATGACCAACACCGCAACCACCACCACCGACACCGCCACCACGACGAAGACCACGGTCCTCGAAGCCAAGGGCGTCACCATGCGCTTCGGCGGCCTCACCGCCGTCAAGGGCGTCGACCTCCAGGTCAACTCCGGCGAAATCGTCGGCCTCATCGGCCCCAACGGCGCCGGCAAGACCACCTTCTTCAACTGCCTCACCGGGCTGTACGTCCCCACCGAGGGCTCCGTCAGCTACAAGGGCACCGTCCTGCCGCCCAAGCCCCACAAGGTCACCCAGGCCGGCGTCGCCCGCACCTTCCAGAACATCCGGCTCTTCCACAACATGACCGTGCTGGAAAACGTCCTCGTCGGACGCCACACCCGCACCAAAGAGGGCCTCTGGTCCGCGCTCCTGCGCGGCCCCGGCTTCAAGAAGGCCGAGGCCGCCAGCGAAGCCCGCGCCATGGAACTCCTCGAGTTCATCGGCCTCCAGCACAAGGCCGAACACCTCGCCAAGAACCTCCCCTACGGCGAGCAGCGCAAGCTGGAAATCGCCCGCGCCCTCGCCAGCGACCCCGGCCTCATCCTCCTGGACGAGCCCACCGCCGGCATGAACCCCCAGGAGACCCGCGCCGCCGAAGAACTCATCTTCGCGATCCGGGACAAGGGCATCGCCGTACTCGTCATCGAGCACGACATGCGCTTCATCTTCAACCTCTGCGACCGCGTCGCCTGCCTCGTCCAGGGCGAAAAGCTCATCGAAGGCACCGCCTCCGAGGTCCAGGGCGACGAACGCGTCATCGCCGCCTACCTCGGCACCCCCTTCGAGGGCGAGCCCGGCGCCGCCGAGATCGCCGAGGTCGAACAGGCCGAAGCAGCCGCGGCCACCGAAGCCGAGACGGCCCCCGAACCGGCCCCGGCCACCGGGACCGACGCGGACAGCACCACCAGCACCACCAGCACGGAAGGAGAAGCCAAGTGACCGCACTGCTCAAGGTCGAAGACCTCAAGGTCGCCTACGGCAAGATCGAAGCCGTCAAGGGAATCTCCTTCGAAGTCAACCAGGGCGAAATCGTCTGCCTCGTCGGCACCAACGGCGCCGGCAAGACCACCACCCTGCGCACCCTCTCCGGGCTCCTCAAGCCCACCGCGGGCAGCATCACCTTCGACGGCCAGCCCCTCATCGGCGTCCCCGCCCACAAGATCGTCTCCCTGAAACTGGCGCACTCCCCCGAGGGACGCCACATCTTCCCCAGGCTGACGATCGAGGAGAACCTCCAGCTCGGCGCCTTCCTCCGCACCGACAAGGACGGCATCGAGAAGGACATCCAGCGCGCCTACGAGATGTTCCCCATCCTGGGCGAACGCCGCCGGCAGGCCGCAGGCACCCTCTCCGGCGGCGAGCAGCAGATGCTCGCCATGGGCCGCGCGCTCATGTGCCAGCCCAAGCTCCTCATGCTGGACGAGCCCTCCATGGGCCTCTCCCCGCTGATGATGCAGAAGATCATGTCGACCATCTCCGAGCTCAAGGCATCGGGCATGACCATCCTGCTCGTCGAGCAGAACGCCCAGGCGGCGCTCTCCCTCGCCGACCAGGCCCACGTCATGGAGATCGGCAAGATCGTCCTCTCCGGCACCGGCCAGGACCTCCTCCACAACGAGGACGTCCGCAAGGCGTACCTCGGCGAGGACTGACAGACCGCGTGAGGCC
>NZ_JBEYVX010000040.1:0-58095 GCF_040644195.1 Streptomyces sp. NPDC047014
TGCCCTCGGGCCGGCTGCTCGCAGAATCGATGCTGCGGGGCTTCCTCGGCGACGAGGACTACCAGCGCGTCCGCCTGCCCGTCATCGAGGCCATGGCCACCGTGGTGGGCTGGTACAACTCCGCCATCCGGCAGGCCACCGAGCAGGGGCTGACCGCGCGGGAGGCCGAGGAGAAGGTGCCGCGGCCGACGCTGTGGCAGGTCGTCGACGAGGTCGTGAGCGCCTACGACCACGCGGTGGCCACCGGCGACCGCGAGGCCGTCAAGGACCTCAAGCTCGCCCAGATGCTCCTCACCGAGCTGCGGACCCTGCCGTACGCGCGCCTGGCCTTCGCGGAGAGCCCGAAGACGCTGTCCGCGATGCGCAAGCGCCGTACGGTCATCACCCTGCGCGGCTTCCAGTCCCCGTCCTCCTCGGACCCGCGCAACTGGAACCCGGCGGAGCGGCTGGCGGCGACGGCGCTGATGGCGGTCGTGGAGCTGGGCAGCCAGATGCTCGACGTGGGCTACGAGAAGAACCCGGTGACGGGGGAGATCGGCCTGCGGCCCAAGGCGCTCTTCGTCGACGAGGCGTACGTCGTCACCGCCACGGAGAGCGGCCGCGACCTGATGCGGCGCGCCCTCAAGCAGGGCCGCTCGTACCTGGCGGTGACCGTCCTGATCACGCAGCAGGCCATCGACCTGGTCCAGATCGAGGACTCCGAGGCCCGCAGCGGTGGCGCCAACCAGATCCACACGGTGTTCGCGTTCAAGCAGAAGTCGGCGCAGGAGGCGTCGATGGTGGCGCCGCTGCTGGGCCGCCCCGACAACGACGCGAAGGTCATCTCGGCCCTCCAGGAGCTCCGTACGGGTGTCTGCCTCCAGCGGGACGTGGACAAGCGGGTGGGGACGGTCGCGGTGGACCTGGTCTTCCAGGAGATCCTCGCCGCCACGGACACCAACGGCACGACCCGCCCCGGCCGCCAGGCCGTCGATCCGCCGCTGAGCGTGTGGGACTGGACCTTCATGCAGGAGGCGGCCCAGGCGGCGGAGGCGGCGGCGGGCTGAGCGAGGCCCGTCCAGACCATTTCGAACGCGGTACCGAAGGAGACACCACCATGCGCCTGACCAAGACCCTCACCGCCGCGGCGGCCCTCATAGCCCTCACGGCCCTCACGGGCTGCGGGGACGGCGAGGGCGCGCTCGACGAGGGAATCGGCGGGAAGAAGCTGCCGAAGGCGAAGGACGTCGCCGCGATGGAGCGCTTCGTCAACACGTACACCGTGTGCAAGGACCTGGAGACGGAGGCGACGGCGGGCGAGGCCGCCAAGGACGCGTTCGCCAAGATGCCTGCGGGCGGGGTGAAGGAGCGGGCGTTCTGCGAGGCCGAGCGTGGTGAGCCGATCGTCCTGCTGACCGTCTCGGACATGAAGAAGTTCCAGAAGGGCCTCAAGGAGAAGGTGGCTGCCGGCCAGTACGGCGGCGCCCTGGTCGGCGCGGACTTCGCCGTGGTGCCCGAGGCCACGGTGACCACGCGCGCGCTCAAGTCCTCGGGGCTGCTGATCCTCTCGTGCATGCCGGACTTCAACAGCAAGATCCCGAGCGGTTACACCAAGCGCGAGGGCGGCGTCGAGGGCTGCGTGATGACGGACTACTTCCCCGTGTAGTCCGCGTCGCCGCGCCAAGGCCCCGCCCACCCGTCCGTCGTGGAACTCCAGAAGGAAGCTGATGTCCGTGCGCCGTAGCGCCAAATCACGTGGAGACCTCTCCGCCCGTCCCTCGCCCCGCGCACGGGCGAAGGCGGCCGGGCGCGCGGTACGGGTCGGCGTGTTCCTGCTGCTCGCGCTGTTCTCGCTGTCCATGGCCGTGCCCAACTCGGCGCAGGCGATCGACTTCGCCTGCTCCTTCACGGGCGACGACAACTACCAGATGGACAACCCGGGCCACATCGAGGAGGTCTTCCCCTCCGTCAAGCAGTGGGACGACAAGCGGGGCAAGAACCTCAACGACACCACGGGCTTCCTGGACGGGCCGGCCGATCTGCCGCAGGACGCCAAGAACTACACGATGTACGAGCTCGCGGGCATGCGTGGTCTCAACTGGTCGATGACCATGCGCGGTGTGGGGGACGCCTCCCAGGACTCGGGCTTCCTGGGGATGAACGCCAACGGCGCCGACCACTGCTCGATCATGAACTTCATCAACAACGGCCTGGCCGACACGGTCTTCGACCTGACCAAGCTGCTGACCCGCGCCTCCATCTCCATCAAGGAGTACGCCTCCAACCCCAGCCCGCTCTCCGGTCTGTACGAGGGGCGCAACAACGCGGTCGACACGCTCAAGGACAACCTCTTCATCCCGGCCGTGCCGGTCCTGATCACGCTGACCGGCATCTGGGTCTTCGGTAAGTGGCGCAAGAACGAGATGCGCGAGGCGTGGTCGGGCGTCGGCTGGGCGGCGCTGACCACCATCGCCGTGGTGGTCATGCTCACCGGCGGCAACTACCAGAAGGTCATCAACGAGGCGGACTCCGGGATCGCGCAGGCCAACTCCCTGCTCAGCGAAGCGGTGCTCAGCGGCCTCTCCGGGACCATGCAGCCCCCCTGCGACCTGCCGCAGGGTGCCAAGAACCGCGGCGTGCGGGTCAACAGCTGCGCCATGTACGACACGCTGCTCTTCCGGCCCTGGGCCCTCGGGCAGTTCGGCGAGCCCGGCAGCGCGTGCATCTTCCGCAAGGAGAAGGGCGAGGTCCGCGAGGGCGAGTGCCTTCCGAAGAGCAGGGACGACAAGTGCACATGGGGCACGCCGGGCACCGCCCGCTGCGAGGACCTGCGCATACGCCAGCTCGTGGCCCAGGCCCGGACCAACAAGGAGATCGGCGAGGACCTCGACAAGTACAACGACGACTGGGTCCCCATCCGGTACGACATGGCGGGCGGCAAGGGCGCCAACCACGACAAGGGCGACTACTTCATCTATCCGGTCTCCTTCAACGAATGGGCCGGCCACAACGCCGGTGACCGGCTCGGGATCGCCTTCTACTCGGTGTTCGCCGCGCTGATCGTCGGTGTGATGGTGATCGTGCTCAGCGCGCTCACGCTGCTGTGGCACGCTGTGACCCTGATCATGATCATCATGCTTCCGCTGATCGCGACCCTGGGTATCCATCCGTCCCAGCAGAAGCTGCTCAAGGGCTGGCTGGAGACCTTCATCCACAGCTTCGTGCTGCGCGCGGGCTTCGGTGTCATCCTCACGGTGCTGCTGGTGCTCTACCAGATGATCCTGCCCGCCCGGATCTCGCTCGGCATGCAGCTCCTGATGCTGCTGCTGGTCACGATCGCCGTCGTGATGATGCTCAAGAAGCTGCTCTCGGGCAGCTACAGCCCGAAGATCGCGGGGGCGGAGGACGCCCTCGGCGTCGGGGACATGGCGAACTCGCTGAGCAGCAAGCTCGGTGCGCAGGGCCAGCGCCTCGCGGGCAACGCGGCCGCCGGTACGGCCAGGGCGGCGGGCCGGGTCACCGGGCGGGCCGCGGGCAACACCGGGCGGGGCCTGGACAAGGTCGCGAACGGCGGGAAGCTCCAGAAGGGCGGCTGGATCGCGCCGAGCAACACCAAGCGGGGCCAGCGCAAGAACGCGCAGATGAGCGCCGAGCTCCAGAAGCACAACTACGACCAGATGAAGAAGCAGCAGGACCAGGGCGGGGACCAGGAGGAGGTGCCCACCACCACCACCGAGCCGGCGCCGCGCCGCCGCAGCGGACGGGTCAGCGCCTCCCAGGCGCCCGCGCCGCAGCAGGGTCCGGCGCCCGCGACGCAGCCGCAGCCGGGCCCCGCGCCCGCCCCGGTGCCCCAGCAGGCCCCGGCTCCGCCGCCGGTGCAGCAGCCCGCGCCGCGGCAGCCCGGACGGGTCGGCATCGTCGACGGTCCGGCGGCCCGGCCCCCCGCGCCGCGGCCTCCGCAGCCGCAGCCGTACCAGCAGCCGCCGGCTCCGCAGGCTCCGCCGCGCCAGGCCCCGCCGCACCAGCCCCCGCCGCCGCGCGACGGCAGCGGCGGCCGGATATCCCAGTAGGAAGCGAAGCGCTGAAACATGGCCAGTGTCATCACCGACCACCCGCCGCAGCGGCTCGCGGCCGAACTGGCTGAGCTGCTGCGCGTGGACTGGCGCACCGTATGGTCCGGGCTCCCGGAGGGGGAGGCGGAGCTCGCCGCCTGGTGCGCGGGCTCCGGCTGGACGCCGCTGTGGCCCCAGTCGGGCCTGTGGGTACGCACCCCCGCCGGCGGCCGCCTGCACCTGGCCGCCGCCGGGGGCCCGGGGCGGCCGGTGACGCGCGCCTCGTACACCGCGTGGAAGGTCACGGCGGACACGCCCGCCCAGGACGCGGAGGTCCTGGCGGTCGCCCTCGACCGCTACACGGCCCACCTCACCCAGCTGGCCACCGCGCTGGGCGCCCCGGGCTGGGAGGGCGCCTGGGACAGCCCGGACTTCCCGGAACCCCCGGCCCCGGGCCGCTGGGCCTCCGCCGCGGACCGCCTGGAGCACAGGTCCCCGTACCGCCTCGCGCAGTGGCGCTACGCGAACCCCCTCGCCCCGGTCATCGCCCTCACCCTGAACCACCGCCCGGGCGGCTACGCGGGCGGCGCCACCCTCACCCTCACCTTCCACGGCCCGCCGGACCCCGCCCCGGCAACCGGCCCGGGCTGGCTCCTGTGACCGGCCCGGCCTTCGAACCACCGGTGGACCGGACGCCGCAGGAACTGACCACCGAGCTGCGGGGCCTGCTGACCGTGGACTGGGAGACGGTGTGGGCCGGTCCGCCGCTGCCGGGTCAGGGCCTGGACGAGTGGTGCGCCCAGTTCGACTGGACGCCGACGCAGTTCGAGTACGTCCTGAACGTGGTGACCGACACCGGCGGCGACCTGGAGCTGAATGCCCTGGGCGGGAGCTGGGCCCCCGTACAGAGTGTTTCCCACTGGCTGTGGGGGGCGGTGGCGATCGACGGACGGAGCCACAACCCGTCCGTCCTCGCCGAAGCCGACCGCGTATGGCCCCTCTACCGTGACGCCGCTTCCTCTGTACTGGGCGCACCGGCGTGGGAGGGGGCCTGGGACTCCGAGTCCTTCCCGGAGGAGTTGGGCGAGTACGCGATCCCCCAGGAGGCGGACCGGATCGAGGAGAAGGATCCGTATCACATGGCCTCTTGGGAGCTTTCCGGTCCTGGGGGCGCGCTGGTCAGCCTGCGCATCACTCCCAGTGTGGGTACTGCCAGCGGGTCGGGAGTCGGAGCCGTCAACTTGGATCTCGACGTCTTCCCGCGGAGCCTGAAAGGCAGTCGGGTGTGATGCGTGAAACGGGCGAGGAGACGGTGAAATGAGTACCCCCGCCGGACCGCCGGTGGACCGGACGCCGCAGGAGCTGGTCGCTGAGCTGCGGGGGCTGGTGGGTGTGGAGTGGGAGACCGTTTGGGCCGGGCCGCCGTTGCCGGGACAGGGGCTGGACATGTGGTGTGCCCAGTTCGGATGGACGCCGACGCAGTTCGAGTACGTGCTGAATGTGCGGACGGACACCGGGGGCGAGCACGTGCTGAACGCGCGGGGTGGGAGCTGGCGGCCCGTGCAGAGCCTTTCCCACTGGGTGTGGGGAGCGTCGGCGGAGACGCCGGAGGGGAATCCCGAGGTGCTGGCCGAGGCCGATCGGGTGTGGCCCGTGTACCGGGACGCCGTGTCGTCGGTGCTGGGGGGTCCCGCGTGGGAGGGAGCCTGGGATTCGTCGTTCTTTCCTGGTGCGCTCGGTGAATACGCGATTCCCAAGGTGTCCGATCGGATCGAGGAGAAGGACCCGTACCGCATGGCCTATTGGGAACTGCACGCGTCAGCGGGCTCCCTGGTGAGTCTGCGTATCACTCCGGCGTTGGGTACTGCGGACGGCTCCGACGCCGGAGTGGTCAACATGAGCCTGCAGGTCTGTCCACGGCCGCTGGAGGCCGGGTGGCGGTGAGGCCGGAGGTGAGGGTGGAACGGAGGATGGGACGATCACCTCTACCTAGCTGGGGTCAGCTGATCGCGGTCCCGTCGGCGGCCGGCGCCGGCCGACTGGTGTGACGTAGGACAACGAGAGAGAGAAAGAGCTATGGGTACCCCTTTCGAACCGCCGGTGGACCGGACCCCGCAGGAGTTGGCCGCCGAGCTGCGAGGTCTGGTGGGCGTGGACTGGGAGACGGTGTGGAACGGGCCTCCGCTTCCGGGTCAGGGGCTGGACATGTGGTGTGCGCAGTTCGGGTGGACGCCGACGCAGTTCGAGTACGTCCTGAACGTGCGGACCGATGCGGGCGGCTTGCTGGTCCTGAACGCTACGGGTGGCAGCTGGGCGCCGGTTCGGAGTGTTTCCCACGGGGTCTGGGGTGACGTCTCGGTCAACGGCCAGGAACACAATGCGGAGGTGCTGGCCGAAGCCGACCGGGTATGGCCGCTCTACCGCGATGCGGCCTCCTCGGTGTTGGGCGAACCGGTCTGGGAGGGTGCCTGGAACTCCGCTTCTTTCCCGGCGGAGCTCGGTGAGTACGCGATCCCCCAGGAGACCGACCGGATGGAGGAGAAGGACCCATATCGCATGGCCTACTGGGAACTTGCCGGGACGGCGAAGACGCTGGTCAGTCTGCGCATCACACCCGGCCTGGGTACCGCCACCGGGTCGAGTATCGGAGTCGTCAACATGGACCTTCAGGTATATCCGCGTCCGCTTGAGGCCGGACGGCGATGAGCCCGGAACCGATACCGGAGGAGGTCGAGCGCGGGGCCGTTCAGCGGGCGCACAACCGTGAGGAGGCAGCCCGTGAGGCCAGGCGCAATCCGAAAGCCGTTGCGCTTCGTGTCGCCCTCGCGGCCGAGGAGGCAGGGTTCGAGGACATACTCGTGGCCGATTCCAAGATCGTGATCTCCAAGGAGAGGCAGTACATCGACAGCCTGGCCGGGGACAAGGCGAAGCTCACTCCACCTGAGGGGTCAAAGCCGATCAGTGCCTTCTGGTCGTTTGGCATGAGGCACGAGGACGCACCGCTGAACGACTGGGAGAAGCCGATCCCCTTCCTGTCCCAGCGCTTCATCGCAGAAGAGTGGGCGGCTGAGCAGAACCAGGCTGTTCCCGGTTCCGCGCAGACGCTGGAGACGACCCGGGGAGGGCATGAGCTCGACGAGATGTTCCTCTGGGAACCGGAAGTCATCAGCGCACTCGGTGGCGCGAGGAGGGGCTTTCACCCCGGCTACGCCAAGGAGACCTGGGCCAAGATCTCCGAGACCTATGCCGGGCTTGCCGAAGGGCGGGCCGTCGTGTTCGGGCAGGATGCCAATACGCGGTCGATTCTGCATCAGCAGGAGTCGGGGGAGTTGTGCAAGAACTCCAAGGTCGGGCTGCACAATATTCACTTCGCCTATGAGTCCAACGCCGAGTGGCCCGAGGTGACCCGGGCCGAGGCGGGGACGGATGCGGTGCGGGCTGTGGCGCAGTTCGACAATCCGGCGTTGCCCCGGTACATCGACCCCAAGGGGTTTGCGGAGCTTCCGCCCGAGGAGCGGAAGGCGCAGATCGACGGGATTGTGGAGGAGGTCGCTCCGGGGCAGGGGGCGGCCGCGGCTGTGGAGGCGCCGGAGCGGCAGGCCGGGCCGAAGAAGTTGCCCGCGCCGTTGTGGCAGCTGGGGTTCAAGCAGACGGGGACCATCAAGCCCGCTGTAACTGCTGAGCCTGTGGGGGTTGGTGGGGCGGCGGCTGTGCCCGCTGTGGTGAGTCGTGAGGCTGCGGCCGGGATGGAGGGGCCGTGATCTCCCGACCTTCTCGTGAGTCCGTTCTGCGGTTCCTGAGGCAGGAGCGGGACGACGCGTGGGCCGTGCGGCTGTTGCGCCGGATCGTTTTTGCGGTGGCCGGGGCTTATACGTTGTTTGCTCTTGCTTCCACCAGCATGGCGTCCTTTGTGACGGTCTCCGGGCTTGTGGTGCTGGCGGTGTTGCTGTGGCTGATGCGGCGGCGGGGGCAGTTGTTGCTTGCGCTGGCGTCGACCCTCGTGACCGCCGCCGTCGCCGGGTACTTCGGGGCCGCCGGGGAGATCGCCGGGGGTTCGGCCAGTGGGATGCTGAGCGGGCAGGCCGTGTTCGGGTACTGGGCGCTGTCCGCGATGGCGCTGCTGGGGGCCTGGATTCCGAAGAACCATCCCGGGCGGCGCGGGGTGACCGTGGTGATCGCCGACATGCTGCTCGTCGTGGCTTCCGCCGCCGGGACGGTGCTGCCCGGGGCTTCCGTGGCGATGGGGTTCGTCGGGCTGGCCGTGGTGCTGGTCGCGCGCGGGGGTGGGATCGCGGCCGTACGGAGGCGGTTCGGGCGGGCGGGGCGGGAATCGCGACGCACCGTGCCGGGCGCCGAGACGGACGGTTAGTTGACTGATGGACCATCACCGTCTTTATCGTGCATACACATCCGTGCTTATGAGACAACTTTGCGAACGTCAATCCGCGTGTTCTAGAGTCCCCCGAGTCATGATCGCCTCGGGGGAGAGTCTTCATGGTCACGACAGTGCGTACGGCGCCGCCCACAGCAGTGCAGGCGGCCGGTACTTCCATCCTTCTGCCCTGCCAGCGCAGGCCGGACATCTTCGGCCAGCCGCTGCTGGCCAACCCACCCGTCGGCCGGGTCGCCGGGCCGCCGCTCCAGACGCGCAGACGCCAGGCACTCACCCACGCGGCGAGGCAGCTCTGCTCCTCCTGCCCGCTGTGGGCGGAGTGCCTGAGGGAAGCGGTCGCGCGCTCCGACCCCGGTGGTTATGCCGCCGGGACCACCCCGCAGGACCGGCGGTGGATCCGCCGGCGGATCGGGATCGGGGACGCGCAGGGGCGGCTCGCGCCGCCACCGGAGGCGGGCGGGCGCCCGCCGGGCGTCGAGGACGTCCTCGTCCTGCGGGGGTTCCAGGCGCTCCAGGAGCACTGGGCGAACCGGCCCGTCCTCGCGTCGGCGGGCGGCCAGGCGGGCGGCCAGCCGGGCAGCCACGTGAACGGCCAGACGAACGGCCACACGGGCAGCCAGATCAACGGCCACGCAAACGGCCAGATCAACGGCCAGATCAACGGCCAGATCAACGGCCAGGCCATCGGCCCGGCCAACGGCCAGGCGAACGGCAGGGCACACCGCCCGGCGGCACTCGGCGAGCCGCCGCAGGTCGGTCAACAGCAGGTCGGTCAACAGCAGGTCAACACACACGAGGTATCGATGGCGGCCCCGGCAGGCGAACGGATCGGCTTCTCGCTGGACGATCCGGCCCGCGCCATACAGAAGGCCGTGCTCGGCCCCGTACTCCGCTCCGTGCTGCCGACGCTCGAAGTCACCGGGCAGATCGCGGCGATGCTGGTACGCATGCCCTCGGCCGGCATCGGGCCGGAGCTCTGCGACGCCCTCGCGGGGGCGCGCCGGAGCCTGGAGGCGTGGCGCAGCGCGTCCGGCGACGATCTCACCGGTCTGCCGGAGACGAGCGGGCTCACCGGGTCCGTGAGCGTCGAACTCGCCACCAGTGACCCGCTCTCCGCACTCCGGCAGGACATCTTCGAGCCGCTGCTGCACCGGCTCGCCGAATCGATTCGCCGGATCGAGGTGCTGACGGCCGTACTGAGCACCCCGTCGGACTCCCACGGCGACGCCGAGGCGGCCACCGAGACCCCCTACGGGCCCGAACTCGCCGCCGTGCACGCCTCCCTGGGTGTCCTCGCCGCGCACATCGACCAGTACGCCGCCGGCTCCGCGCGCAGCGCCGCGTACGCCGACCGCCTCCAGGGAGCGCCGGGCCCGCACGACACCCGGCTGCGGCCCGTGCCGGACCTGGCCCCCGGCGGCGGGCTGCCCTTCACCCCGCTGCCGCCGCTCAGTCTGCGGCGGGCCGTGGAGGAGGCGGTGTCCTCCTTCCCGGGGCCGTTCACGGCCCGCGACGTGCTGCTGTCCCTGCCCCGCGGGGCCTACGGGGACGCCGCCAAGTCCGTCAGCAACGCCCTCTCCGCCCTGGCCAGGTCGGGCCGCCTGCTGCGCGTCTCCCGCGGTACCTATGCCGTGGCCTCACCCTCCGGCGGCGCGTTCGCCGCGAGCTCATGAAAGGCTTCCGCATCATGCAGCCCCCGTACTCGGTCGCCGAGGTCCGCGTCTTCTCGCACAGCGCCGGCCTGGTCGACGGCGTCCCCGTGACCGCCCCGCCCTACGTCGACATCCAGGAGGTCGTCATCTCGATCCTCCAGCAGCGCGCCCAGCAGACGGGCGGCCCGACCGCCGCGACCATCAGCGACGACCGGTACGGCGGCGCGATCCGGATCCTGGTGCACCCGGACGGCACCACCGAGTCCGCCGACTGACGCGCCGCGCCCGCACGCGGGGAACCCCCGGGCCGCCCGGCCCGGGGGTTCGTCGCGTACCGGCGGCATCAGACGTCGCGGCGGGCGAACAGGCGCTGGGCCAGCAGGGCCAGGGCCGCGCACCAGGCGACCAGGAGGAGCAGGCCGTACGGTGCGTCCAGCGCGGTCGGCAGCGTCAGCCGGTCGCCGAGCACCGCCAGCTGTGCCCCGTCGGGCAGGAGACGGCCCACCTTCGGGAACTGCCCCAGCACCATCAGCTGGCCGAGGGTCCCCCACATCACCAGCCCGATCACCGCCACCAGCTGGTTGCGCACGGCGAAACCGATCGCGGCGCCCCACGGCCCGGCCAGCGCGCAGACGCCGATCACGGCGGCCGCGAGCTGCCAGGTGCGGCCGTCCAGGACCAGCGCGGCGTCCTGCGCGGAGAAGGCGGCCGTGCCGACGGCCAGGGCGGTCAGCACCGAGACCAGCCCGTAGAAGATCCCCACCAGGCCCGCGACCAGCAGCTTCGCGCCGACCACCGCGCCGCGCCCCGGGGCGTAGAGCACGCTGCGGCCGATCGAGCCGGACTTGAACTCGCCCGTGACCAGCAGGGCGCCGAAGAGCGAGGCGAACAGGGTCGCGGAAGCGGCGAGGTTCATCACGCGGTGGGAGACCTCGGCGGCGTTCGCGGCGAGGTCCGCCTCGGCGTAGACCGTGCCGAGCTGGCCGAGCACGCCGAAGGCCAGGGCGGTCAGCAGCAGCCCGGGCAGGGCGGCGCCGGACCGGGCCCGCAGGATTTCGGCCGCGACCTGGTGCTTGAAGGTGCTGGAAGTGCTCATGGAGGAGTGGACATCGGTGTCAGGCACGGGATGCCTCCCTAGGGGACGGGGCGCCCGCGGCGGCACCGTCGACGAGCTCGAAGTAGGCGTCCTCCAGCCGGCCGTCACCCCGCCGGACCAGGTCCTGGAGGGTGCCGGTGAAGAGGACCGAGCGGCGCAGCACGACGATGTCGTCCACGCTCTGCTCGACCTCCGACAGCATGTGGCTGGCCATGAGGACCGTCCGGCCCTCGGCGGCGGACCGCTCGACCAGTCGGCGCATCCAGCGGATGCCGTCCGGGTCGAGACCGTTCAACGGCTCGTCCAGAATGAGGAGTTCCGGGTCCGGCAGCAGGGCCACGGCCAGCGCGAGGCGCTGGCGCATGCCGGTGGAGCAGGCGCCGATGCGCCGTCGCGTCGCGCTGCCCTCCAGCCCGACCTGCGCGAGTACCTCGTCGACCCGGGAGGCGGGCAGGCCGAGCGCGACGGCGGAGATCTGGAGCTGCCGCCGTACGGTCATCCGCGGCGGGAAGCCGACGGAGTCCATGACGACGCCGATCCGTCGGCTGCTCCGGGGCGCCGTGCCGGGCTCCGCGCCCAGCACCCGCGCACTGCCGGTGTCGGGGCGGGCCAGGCCCAGCAGGATCCGCAGCAGGGTGCTCTTGCCCGCGCCGTTCGGGCCGAGGAGGCCGGTGACCTTGCCCGGCCGCAGCTCGAAGGAGACGTCCTGGAGGGCCTGGTGGTCGCCGAAGCGCTTGCTGATGCCGGACAGGGCGACGCTGGCGCCGCCCGCCCGGTCCGGGTGTTCCCTGCTCACGGATCTTCTTCCTGCCGGGGTCGTCGGACGATCGAAGGGGCCGAACGGATCGAACGGATCGAAAGGACCGGACGGACCGAACGGAATCGAAGGGAAGCGGAACGGCGAGCGGTACGCCCCCCTCCGCGCTCCTCAGCAAATCAGCCGGGGCACACCCCCGGCGGCCCTCAGGCAGCAGCTTCCTGCCGGGAGCCCGGCAGGAAGCTGTCGCAGGCGGCCAGGATCTCCTCCAGGTCCGCGACGGCCGCGTGCACGCCCTCCGTCAGCAGCACGCCGGACGGGTTGAGCATCGGCTCGTCCACCCCGGCGCGGCGGTAGACGTCCAGGGTCTGGGCGATCTCCTGCGCGGTGCCCGTGACGACCACCTGCCCGCGCAGCAGCGCGTCCGCCGTCCCCGTCGGGTCGTGCGGGTCCACGGAGACGCCGGCCCGGCGCAGCATGTCGGCGTAGTGCGGGACCTGGAGGTGCGAGCCGGTCGCCGCCAGGGCGAGGCGCCGGGGGTCCCGGCCGGGGCGGGTGAGCGCGACGTGCACGGCGGTGGCGATCCGCGGCCGGACCGCGCGGTTCCGCGCGCCCTCCTCCAGGGCCGGGCACAGGGTGCCTTCGATGTAGGAGGGCGGGGTCATCCAGGTGATGGCCACGTCCGCGACCTCGCCGGCCGTGCGGGCCATACCGGGGCGCAGCACCCCGGCGCCGACCTCCACCGGGGCGTGGTCCAGCGGCATCAGGCTGCCGTGCATCCGGTGGTACGGACCGTCGTGGTCGAGGGTCTCCCCGTCGAGGAGGGCGCGTACGGAGCGCAAGTAGTCGCGGACGGCCGTGCGGGGGCTCTCGTACGGGCTGCCGGTCAGCCCCGAGACGAAGCCCGGGTTGCCGATGCCGAAGCCGGCCACGACGGGCCGGCCGGTGACCAGGGCGAGGGAGCGAGCCTGGAGGGCGGCCTCGTACGGGTGACGCAGGGGCAGCAGGGTCACGGAGGTGCCGACGGCGGTGGTGTGGCCCATGCCGGCGAGGTGGGCCAGGACCTGGTGCGGCTCGGCCTTGAAGGACTGGCAGAGCCAGAGGCGGCGGGCGGCGGTGCGCTGGACTAGGGCGGCGAAGGGGGCGACGAGTTCGGGGTGGTCGGGCTGGAGGGGGTAGAGGACGGCGGGGGTGCGGGGGCCGGGCTGGGGGGTCTTCACGGGGTCCACCGGTCGCTCTCCTGGTTCTGTTCGGGTTCCTGCTGCTGCGCGTGCGGTGGCGTGAACGGTTCGTCGTCGAGGGTGGCGACCGTGGTGCGGGCCGGGGCGAAGAAGAAGCCGGCGGCCTCGCCGACCTGTTCGTACGTCACCCGCGCGAGGTGGTCGCGGTACGACGCCAGCCAGTCCAGCGGCAGGCCCGTGGCGGCGAAGCCGGCCAGGGCGCTCGCCTCCTCGGTGCGGGTGGCGAGGGCGAAGCGGGTGAAGCCGGCGGCGTAGGCGCGGGCCCGCTCGACCTCCTCGGGCGTGGGGCCGTCCTCGGCGAGTTCCCGCAGGCAGTCCGTGATCTCCCCGGCGATCCGGCCGGCCGTGCCGGGGGCTCCGGCGCACTCGATCTCCAGCCAGTCGCCCGCGCGGTTGCCGCGGAGGTCGGCGGAGACCGCGTAGGCGAGGCCGTGCCGGTCGCGGATGCGGCGGGCCAGGCGTGAGGAGGCGGTGCCGCCGAGGATCAACTGGGCCAGGTGCAGCGGGGCGTGGGCGGGATGGCCGGCCGGGACGGCGGGGGCCGCGCACAGCACGAGTGCCTGCCCGGAGTCCGGGGAGCCGGGCGGGCCGGCGGTGAGCGTGACGCGGCCGGGGCGCGGGGCGCGGCGGGCGAAGGGCGGCAGGACCAGGCCGGAGGGGGCGCCGGACCACGGGTCCAGGAGCTCGCGGACGCGGGCGGCGACGGCGTCGGGGCGGCCGGGGGTGGTCACCAGCAGGACCGCGCCGCCGGGTACGACCGCACGCGCGTGCAGTGCGTACAGGTCCTCGGTGGTGGCCGGGGAGGCAGGGGCGGTGGCCGTGTCCGAGAGGGGGTGCGGGCCGAAGGCGTGGCCGAGCAGGGCGCGGCGCAGCCGCTGCCGGGGGCCGGGGAGGCGCGGGTGGGCGGCGGCGCGCCGCTGGGCGAGGGCGAGTTCGGGCTCGCGGTAGGCGGGGCGCAGGAGGAGGCCGGCCAGGAGTTCCAGGGCGCCGGGGAGGCCGGGGGAGAGCACGCTCGCGGCCATGACCAGGGACTCGGCGGTGACGACGGTGCTCAGCTCCGCGCCGAGGTCGGCGGCGTGGTCCGCGATGTCCTGCCGGGTACGGGTGGCCGTACCGGTGCCCAGGCAGGCGGCGAGCAGCTCCTGTGCGGCGGCGAGGTGCGGGGCGGTGCGGGCGTACGGCAGGACGAGGCGGAGCTCGGCGAGCGGCGCGGCGGGGGTGTGCACGACCACGACGCGCAGGCCGTTGCGGAGGCTGGTGTCGCAGATCTCGGGGATCGTGCGGGGCGCGGGGGTCACCGGGGCTCTCCGATCGGGGCGGGCGGGGTCGGGGTGAGTACGGTCACCGAGTGGCGGCCGGACAGCAGGGCGCGGGCGGCGCCGGACACCTGGGCGGGGGTGACCCGGGCCAGCTCGTCCGGCAGCGCGTCCGGGCCGGGGGCGCCGGGGAAGAGCAGCGCGGCCCGGCCGAGGGAGACGCTGCGGGCGGTGAGGGAGTCGGCCCGCCGGTGGCAGGCGAGCAGCAGCGCGTTGACGGCGCGGCGGTGCTCGGCCGCTCCCGCGGGGTGCTCGGCCAGCTCGGCGAGGACCTCCCACCACCCGTCGGCGGCGGCCGCGGGCCCGGCCCCGGGAGCGGTGGCGAACTGCGCGAGCAGCAGATCGGGCGCGGCCGACGCGAGCCACTGCCCGTACAGCCCGCAGGTCACCCGAGCGGAGACCACCAGCGGCTCCCGCCGTACCAGACCCGGCAACCTTCCCCGCCCCAGCACCTCGGCCAGCACCACATGCGCGAGATAGCTCCCCCGCTCGCCGACGACGCCGGGCAGGGCATGCCCGATGCCCACCCCGCCGACGGCGGAACGCAGCGCCACCGTCCGTACCCCACCGCTCGCGGCGGCGGGGGCCGGGTACGGGCCGGGGCCGGCGGCCGGGGCCGGATCGGAGGGCAGGTCTCCGAACAGGGCTTCCGCCGTGGCCAGTACGGCAGCCGGGTTCACGTCGCCCGCGATCGTGAGGGCCATGTTCTCCGGGCGGAAGTGGCGGCGGAAGAACGTCATCGCGTCCGCCGGCGTGGCCGAGGCCAGGGCGGCCGGTGTGCCGAAGCTGTCACGGGTGCTGGGGTGGAGGGCCGTGAGGGCCGTTTCCCAGAGGGTGCCTGCGGCTGCCGCGCCGCGGATCTCTTCCGCGATGACCGCCGTTTCCGTGCGCAGGACCGATTCCACCGGGCCGAAGGTGTGCAGGCGTCGGGCCTCCCACTCCAGGACCTCCGTGAGCATCCCGGCCGGGACCGTCGTGTGGAAGACCGTGTGGTCGCGGTGGGTCTCCGCGTTGCAGACGCCGCCCACGCCCTCGACGCGGGCGACGTGGTCGTCCGTACCGTCCTCGCCGGACGCCGCGCGCGGGAACATCAGGTGCTCGACCAGGTGGGCCATGCCGGGCAGGCCCTCGGGATCCGCGTCGCCGCCCGCCGCGACCGTCAGCGCGACCGAGACGAGCCCGCGGCCCGGCAGCGGGTCCACCCACACCCCGAGGCCGTTCGCCAGCCGGCCGCCGTGCGGGCTCATGCCAGCGGCCGGAAGACCGAGACGCACATCTTGCGGCTGTCCCCGCCGTCGAAGGGCTGCTCCTGCCAGCCGGAGTAGCGGCCGACCAGCTCCAGGCGGGCGATGGCCGCCAGCAGGTCGATCTCGCTCGGCCACAGGTAACGCATCACCGTGGAGGAGGACTTGGGGGCGGCGCCGTCCAGGAACAGCGTGCTGTTCAGCAGCATGTTCTGGGAGGCGGGCAGCACCTCCAGGGACTCGATGACCACACCCCGGCCACCGGCCGGGCGGGTGGTGACATCGGCCTTGCGCTGCACATGGTGGTCGCTCGGGTCGAAAGTCTCGATGACGACATGGCCGTCCGGGGCGGTGTTCCGGGCGATCGCGTGGATCATCGCGATCTGCTCGTCGACGGTCATCGCGCAGCACATCACGTTGAAGGGCGCCAGCACCACGTCGAAGGTGCGCCCCAGGTCCAGCTGGACGAGGTCCCCGTGGACCGGGGTGATCCGCCCCTCCGGGTCCTTCTCCGCCAGGCGGGCGAGCATGGCCGCGGAGGTCTCCACTCCGTGCACCTCGAAGCCCTGGTCCGCGAGCGGGAGGGCCACGCGGCCGGTGCCGACGCCGAGTTCCAGGACGCTCGCGCCGGGCTTGGTGAGGGTGGACAGGTACTCTGCGATCTCGGGGGCGGCGGGGTAGATGTCGTCGTACACGTCCGCGAGCGCGTCGCTGTAGGCGGTCGTCAGGGCCGTGCCCAGGCCGCTGCCCTCCCCCAGAACGCCGGCTTCCCCAAGACCCGGGTCGAGGTCCAGGCCCGTGTCCGTCGTCGTCTCGCTCATGTCAGTTCCCCTCCGTCGTCGTGATGTTGTTCTGCGGGTTCAGCGGGTCGATCCCCGCCGCGCGGAACTCCCGGACCACGTACGCCTCGACCCGGTCCGCGCCCCCGCCCGCCACCGCGTGGTCCACCAGCGCCGTCGCCAGCGCGAAGCTGCGGTGCTGCCCGAAGCTCATGCCGCCGCGCCCCGGCCGCGGATCGCGCGGGTCCCATGCGGCGGCCACGCCCGGCGCGAGGCGTTCGGTGAACAGCGAGGTGTCCGCGCCCCGCCCCGGAAGCTCCCGCAGGGCCTCGACCACGGCCCGCTCGCCCGGCGCGTGGTCGCCGTGCAGGTAGATCACGATGCCGTCGCGGCGCGGGAAGTCGTCCGGGTCGGACAGCGCCTTCGCGTGGTAGAGCGCGCCCGCCTCCTCCAGCGCGGTGAGTGCCGCCGCCCACAGCCGGGCGGTGGCGTCACCGTCCACGGCGTGCACGAACAGCCGCCGGATGGGCCCCGCCGGGCGCGGCAGCGGCCGTGAGCCCATCACGTAGAAGAAGCCGGGTGAGAGGGCGGGACGGGCGGCCTCCAGGGACAGTTCCACCAGGTCACCCGCCTGCGGCTCTCCGCCGCCGGGCGGTCCGATGAGCCGGTCGGCGGGCACCCGGGTGGTGATGTCCGGCAGCTGCACGACCAGCTGGTCGCCGCCCTCCCGGCGCAGTATCTCGATCAGCCGCGCCCGCGTCGGCGTCCGCTCGTGCGGCACCCCGGCGGCCAGCCGCTCCTCCAGCCCGGCATCGCGCAGGCTGCGCCGCGGTGCCCCGCCGGGCTCCCGGCGGTGCTCGCCGTTGCCCGCGTGGAACTCCTCGTACAGCGCGTTGGACAGCCGTCCGCGCAGGTCGCGCGGGCTCTCGGCGGTGACCTCGCGCCCGGCCGCGGTGGCCTGCAGACCGTCGGACCGTACGGAGACCAGGTCCAGGGCGGCGGCCAGCCCGGGGGCGAGCACGTGCGGGGCGGTGGGGATCATCGGGGGCTCCCGGAAAGGGCGTCGAGCCGCAGGGTGGCGACGGCTCCGGACGGGTTGAGCAGCAGGACCCGCCCGATGCCGGCCGCCGCGCGGGCGACGGGGCTGAGCACGGCGTGGGCCTGGGCGGTGGCGATGAGCCGGTCGTACATGTGCCAGCCGGCGAAGGCCACGGCCCGCTTGGCCAGTCCCGCGTCGGGCACCCGGCGCTCCAGGTAGCCCTGCCAGAAGGCGGCGATGCGCGGGAGGTGGCGGCGGACGCTGGCCGCGCCGCGCTCGACGATCTCCTCATGGGTGAGGTCGAAGCCGAGGGCGGGGGCGTTCGTGGCGCGGTCGCCGGTGGGGGCGAAGACGGAGTAGGTGGCCTGGAAGAGCCATTCGCCGACGAACGCGCCGACGTCGCGCGCCGGGTCGGCGATCCGGAACTCCTCCCAGTCGCACAGGTACAGCGTGCCCTCGTGCGCGATGAACTGGTCGAAGCGCAGGTCGCAGTGGGCGGGGGTGCGCGGAGCCGCCTCCTCCCGGGCCCGCAGCAGACGCAGCGCGGCGACGGCCTCCACATCGTCCTGGACCAGCTTCCAGGCGGCGATCTGCGCCATGCTGCGGTCCTGGAGCGCGCTCCAGGGCAGAGCCTCGAGCCAGGACAGCGGTGGCAGCGGGGCCTCGCCGGTGTCCACGTCCGCGCCCTCCGCGTCCAGCGAGTGCAGGGTGGCGACGGCCCGGCCGGCCTCGCGGCACATCTCCTCGCCGAAACCGCCGTCGAGGGCGATCTCGGAACCGGAACGGGCCCCGGGCAGCAGCCGGTAGGCGTTCAGGGCCGCGCCCGTGTGGGCGCCGAGGTGGACGGGGGAGCGCAGCGGGGAGTCCGCGGGCAGCCGGCGGGACAGGGCCTCGTAGGCGAGGGTGCGGTCCAGTTCGGGGCTGCTGCCGTCGGCGGCGCGGACCACCGTCTTCACGAAGACCTGCTCGCCGCTGGTCGTCGTACCGGCCCAGTTGTCGTTGCGGCCGCCGAAGGCGGTGAGCCCTTCGGGTTCGAAGCGGCCGAGGCCCAGCCGGTCCAGCAGTTCGGCCACTTCGGGGACGGTGTCCAGCGCGGTGGGCTGGTACCGCAGCAGCGCGGGCTGCTGCTCGGTCGGGGGCGCTGTGGTCATGACTCTCCCTGGGGGACCGCTCGGCGGCCCTCCTCGTCGATCAGCTCGGCGGTAAAGGCGATGTAGCCCAGGAGTTCGTCGTCCCACCCCCGGTAGGCCGCGAAGTCCTGCATGTGCGTGACGATCCGCAGGACGGCGGCGCGTCCGGCGAGCGCCGGGTCCGGGCCGGGCCCGTAGGCGGCCAGCAGCAGCCGCTGGAGGTCGGCGGGTTCCTGGTGCGGGGTGGCCCAGGCCAGCTCCACGAGCTCGCCGAGCAGCCAGCCCAGGTCCAGCTCGGGGCGGCCGAGGCCGAGGTCCTCACCGGTCAGCAGGGCCACCCGGCCCCGGCTCAGCGGCGGGACCAGCGCGCCGAGCGAGGCCCAGCCGTGCACCAGCGACCGGCCCGCGGGTCCCGCCGGATGCTCCGGGGCGAGCTCGTCGGCCCAGCCGAGCAGCCGCTCCAGCCGTGCCGCGCCCCAGTGGGCGAGGGCGCGCTCGCGCAGCTCACCGCCGCCGCGCGCCCAGTCCCGCAGCCGCCCGAGCCCGGGCGGGGGCCCGGCGGGCGACTGCGCCTCGGGTGGCAGGGGGACGGAGTGCAGCGCGCGCAGGGCCCGGGCCGCGGCGGCCAGGGAGTGCGCGACCAGTGTGCGGGCCTGCGGCCGGAAGTCGCGCAGCCAGGCGGCTGCGGAGGCGGGGCCGCCGGTCCGGTGCAGCAGGCCCGCGCCGGCCGGCTCGGGCGCGGTCAGCAGGGCGGCGCCGCTGTCCTCGGGCAGCGCGGGCAGCAGGTGCGCGGCGGGGGCGCGGAGCGGACCCGGGACCTGGCTGCCGGGGCCGTGCCACCAGAGGAAACCGCCGTCGGGCGCGCGGAGCACCCGGGTGGTCTGGAGCCCCGTACCGTACTCCGCGACCACGTCGGGGCCGGAGGGCTCGGCGAGCACCGGGGGCGCCGTCACGGCCGTCACGACTGGCAGGGCTGTCACGGTCGTCACGCGGTGGCTCCCTTCGCGCCGGCGCGGGAGCGGGCGACGCACAGGTCGTACAGCTCGTTCAGGGGCGCGGAGCCGCCGTCCTCCAGCTCGCCCGTGCTGGCGCTGACCGCCGGGATCGTCGGCGCGAGGACCACACCGGGCCGGTGGCGCAGCACCTCCAGGTGGCCCTGAACGACGGGGTTCCGGTGCGCGGCGGGGGGCAGGGAGGGGGCGACACCGACAAGGGCGTCGGTGGACTGGAGGGCGAGCAGCAGGGGGGTGTCGGTGATGCCGAGGGCGTAGCGGCTCACGAAGTGCAGGGTGGCCGGGTGCACCAGGACGAGATCGGCCCAGCGGGCCAGTTCGACATGGGGGACCTCGACCCCGGAGAAGCGGCTCCAGTCGTCGACGAAGACCTCCGTGCCGGACAGCACGGCGATCGCGTCGGCGGACACGAACCGCAGCGCCGAACGGGTCAGCGCGACGCGGACCTCGTCCTCCGGGTGGGCGTTCCTCAGCCAGTTGATCCAGAAGGGGAGGAAGGCCACCCCGAGGGCGCCGGTTCCCACGACGAGCACACGTCGTGCCCGGGTCTCCGGGACGTCCATGACTCCTCCTCTCGGGCTGCGGGTCTACGGGTCTGCGGTGGTGCGGTGGTGCGGTGGTGCGGGATGGGGCCGGGGCCGGCCGGCAGCGCCGCGGCGGTGTGCGCCGCGACGAGCCGGCCGGGCCCCGCTGTCATGCCGTGATCAGCACTTCTTCTCGACGGTCTTGGCCGCGAGGGACCCGAGGGCCGCGGCGCATGCCTGCGAGGAGCGGGCGGAGATGATGCCGGCCTGGATGGCCCACGGGATGGTGGGGCTGAACGCGGGGCCGGCGGTGGCGCCGTCGTGCATGCCCAGCTCCTCGGCGGAGGTGTAGGCGGTGTAGCCGTCGAACAGGTCCTTCTCGGTGACGTTCTGCATGGGAAATCTCCTCGGAATGCGCAGTGGGAAGTCCGGATCCGCCGGAGCGGCGGCCGGTGTCCGCTGGGGACGCATCGATAGTGGCCCGCTGTCCGGATCCCGCACCATTGCCACTTGCGGCATTGCCCTTTCCATCAACTCCGCTTGCGGCAGTGCTGGTTCGGGGAATGCGCACATTGCCGTCCTGCCCCCTACCGGGCCTTTCACGGCCGTTCCGGCATTGCCGCAAGAGACAATTCCGCTCGCGCGCGAGGGGGATTAGAAATACGTGGGTGAACACATCTGACGCAGAACAGCCCCAGGACGGGCGGCCCGCGCTGCGCGCGCTGCTCTCGTACGCGCGCCCGCACCGCGGTGTTCTATCGGTGGTGCTGCTGCTCACCCTGCTGGCCAGTGCCGCCGGCCTCGCCCAGCCGATGGTCGTCCAGACCGTCCTGGGCAATCTGATGACCGGCGCGAGCCTGCGCGACGAGATCCTGCTGCTGGTCGGCCTGCTGGTGCTGTCCATCGCCCTCACCTGGGGGCAGGCGTGGCTGAGCGAGCGCACCGCCGAGCGCGTGGTCCTCCACGTACGGCGGGGCCTCATCGCCCGGCTGATCCGGCTGCGCACCAGCGAGCTGGACCGCGTCGAACCGGGCGGTCTGACCACCCGCGTGACCTCCGACAGCACGCTGGTGCAGCACGCGGCGACCGGGGGGCTCATCCAGCTCGTCGACGGCTCGATCCACTTGCTGGCGACGATCGTGCTCATGGGCGTGATGAGCCTGCCGCTGCTCGGCATCACCTCGGTGGTGCTGCTCGTCGTCGGCGTGGCCATGGGTGTGGTCATGCCGCGCATCCGCCGGGTCACCACCCAGGCGCAGGAGTCCGTCGGCGCGATCGGCGCGGCCCTGGACCGGGCCCTGGGGGCCGCCCGTACGGTCAAGGCGAACGGCGGCGAGGCCAAGGAGACCGAGCGGGCCGTGGCCGCGGCCGAACAGGCGTACCACGCGGGGCTGGTGGGGGCCCGCTACCAGGCGATGATCGCCGTGCTCGCGGGGCTCGTCGTCCAGGCGTCCTTCCTCGCCGTGATCGGCTTCGGCGGGGCGCTCGTCGCCACCGGCACGCTGGACCTCGCCGCGCTGATCGGCTTCCTGCTCTACCTGTTCAACCTGGGCGGGCCCATCCTGTCGCTGATCTCCGGCACCACCGCCCTCCAGCAGGGCCTCGGCGCGCTCGCCCGGATCGAGGAGGTCCGGGAGATGGAGGCCGAGGACGATGTGGACCTGACCCCGGTGAAGCCCTCCGGACCGCCGCCGGAAGTGGTGCTGGAGGGGCTGGAGTTCGCCTACCGGGGGCGTACACCTACCCTGAAGGGGACCAGTTTCACCGCGCCCGCCGGCGCGGTCACCGCGATAGTCGGTTCCTCCGGATCGGGAAAGACCACGGTGTTCTCGCTGATCCAGCGCTTCTACGAGACCGACGCGGGCAGCATCCGGCTGGGCGGGACGGACATCCGCTCCCTGAGCCGGGCCGACCTGCGGCGCCGTATCGCGTACGTGGAGCAGGACTCGCCCATGCTGGCCGGGACCCTGCGCGAGAACCTCCTGTACTCGGCCCCCGACGCCACCGACGAGGCCGTCGCGGACGTGCTGCGCAAGACCCTGCTCGACGAGTTCGTCGCCGGGCTCCCGGACGGGCTCGACACCGAGGTGGGCTCCCGCGGCCTCGCCCTCTCCGGCGGCGAGCGCCAGCGCCTGGCCATCGCGCGGGCGTTGCTGCGCGAGCCGCAGGTGCTGCTGCTGGACGAGGTCACCGCCCATCTGGACGGCCTGAGCGAGATCGCCCTGCGCCGGACGGTCGAACAGGCGGCGGAGAACTGCACGGTCCTGCTGATCGCGCACCGGCTGTCCACGGTGACCTCCGCCGACCAGCTGATCCTCTTCGACGACGGCCGGGTCGGCGACCACGGCCCGCACGAGGAACTGCTGCGGCGCAACGACCTCTACCGCGAACTGGCCGCGACCCAGCTGGCCTCCGCCCGCTGAGCGGACCGGCGGCCGGGCGGGCGGCGTACCCCGCCCGCCCGGTCGCCGGTCTTCCGCCACGAACCTCCTGCCCCACCCGCACCGAAGGACCTGAGCATGACTGACGACGCAGACCGCACCCCGACCCCCATCGAGGACACCCGCTTCGGCGGGATCACCGTCCACCAGGACGGCCAGTTCCGCCTGGAGGTCGGCGGCGAGGGGATCCCCCGGGTGGTGCTGGAGCGGGACCCGGAGTCGGAGGCGGACGACCAGATCGCCATCGGCACCCGCGACCCCGCCGCCCTCCAGCTGCGGATCGACGGCCGGGAGGCGCTGCTCAAGCCGGCCAAGGGCGGGCTGAGCAGGCGTTCGTACCGGGTGGACGTGGAGTTCGAGGGGGTGAACTACCGCCTCGTCCCGGACTCGATCCCCAGCAGCCGGCTGACCCGCGACGGCGCGCACATCGGTGACTTCTCCTCCGACGGCGACGAGCTGGTCCTCGCGGAGTGGCGGGAGGACGCCGAGGTCCGGCCGCTGGACGCGTCGGTCGGGTACGCGCTGGCCTCGGCCTTCGGCACCGGCGGCCAGCCCATGTGGATGATGATCGTGGACGGGGTCAGCTCGGCGCTGCCGTAGTCCGCCCGGCTCCGCCACGCCCCGCCCCGCGCGTACGCCGGAACGGCCGGTCCCCCTCCGCGGGGACCGGCCGTTCGCGTTCCGCGCGGGCGCGGGATCAGGCGGCGGCGCTGCGCTGGGCCGCGTCCCGGCCCTTGATGTCGTCGGCGTGGAGATGGGCGACGATCGCCGCCTCGAAACGCGACTTGAGCCGAAGCTTGCGGACAATGCTGGCGGTGTGCGCGCGGACCGTGCGCTCGGCGATACCGAGGTGGCGCGCGAGCCGGCGATTCTGTTCGCCGGACGCCAGGAGAAGGAGTACTTCCACCTCACGGCTGGTGAGGGAGGAGAAATCCAGTGGGTGATTTTCGGCCAATGCCTTCATAGTTGCTTCCCCCGTTGATGATTGGTGATTTATTTCACTTCCGACTGCTATGCCGGAGTTGGCTTCTTTACCTGCGCGTTACCCTGCACTCCAGTACGTAAGACTGCCCGGCCTCTGACCGGAGGCCCGGCAGTGATCGATCGCACGGCCAACGGGGGCAAAGTGCACGGCGCCAGCCTGCTCATACTCGGACTCACAGCGACGGAGGAGCGGATCTACCGCCACTTCCTCCGGAACCCGGGAACTCTGGGCGAGGACCTTCATGTCCTCCTCCACGTTCCCCGCGAGGAGGTCGAGACGGCACAGGAGAGACTGTTCCGGCTCGGCCTGCTCCAGGGCGACGCGGCGGCCGCCTTCGCCGCCGATCCGGAGACGGCCGTGGGCCGCCTCACCGACCTCCAGCTGCGGGTGCTGCACGAGCAGCTCCAGCAGGTCACGCAGTCCCGCCACCTGGTGGCCGAGCTCAAGTCCGAACAGGGCGCCGGATCGCTCGCCCCGCAGGGCGTGGAACGGCTGGAAGTGCTCTCCCAGATTCGCGACCGCATCGACGACCTCGCCTTCTTCGCCCGCGAGGAGATCCTGTCGGTTGAGCCCTATTCCGCGCTCACCCCCGACAACATCGCCCACGCCCGCCCCCTCGACACCCGGTGCCTGCGCCGCGGCGTCCGGATCTGCAGCGTGGTCAGCAAGGAAGCCCTCGACCACCCGCCGACCGTCGCCTACCTGCGCGAACTCACCGCGCAGGGCGCCTCGATCCGGGTCGCCGAAAGCCTCTCCGAGCGGATCCTCGTCTACGACCGCAAGACCGCCCTGGTGCCCGTCGACCCGGCGGACACCTCGCGCGGCGCGCTGGTCACCCAGCAGGCCGGCCTGGTGTCCAACATCCTGGCCCTCTTCCAGAAGATCTGGGACCAGGCCGTGGATCTGGCCGTCCTCACCGGCGACGCCTTCGACTCCGTCGAGGTGCTGTCGGAGATCGAGCTGCGCGTCCTCGAAGAGCTCTGCCGCGTCGGCAAGGACGAGACGGGCGCGCGGAACCTCGACATCTCCGTGCGGACCTACCGTCGCCATGTCGCCGACGTCCTGCGCATCCTGGGCGCCAGCAGCCGCCCGCACGCCGCGCTCCTCGCACGGGAACGTGGCTGGATCTAGGCCCCGGGCCCCGGAGTCTGCCCCAGACCCTGTTCCGGCCCGTCGCCCGGGCGCCGCGGCCGCTCCGCACGCCAGCCGCTGAGCGAGGTGTCGCCGAGCGCCCGGGCCAGCCACTGCCGCACCGTGTCCTCGCCCCGCTCCGCGGGGTGGGGCCGCAGCAGCAGCGTGATCCGGTCGGCGTCCAGCCGCTGTACGCAGCCCCAGTCCGCCGGCAGCAGACCCACGAGCCGCATGACGGTCGTCTCCGCCGCACCCGCCGCGGGCCCGTCCCGGACCAGGACGACCTCGTACGGCTGCCGCTCCCTCATCGCGCGCTCACTGCCAGCCGTTGACGCAGGCCGGCTTCGGCAGCACCATCGCGGCGATCCGCTGGAGGGACTGCGGCAGCAGATCGGGCAGCGGCAGCGGCCGGTACCCCGAACAGCTCTTCTCCGCCGCGGCCGCCTGCGGGGTCGCCGCGCTCGCCTCGGCCGGGCCCAGCATGACGAGGAGGGCCGCGGCGGGCACCAGCGCGACGCTGATCTTCTTGACGCTCATCGTGATCTCCGTGGATGGAAGAACAGGTGGACTCCCCGGCGATTTGCCGGTGAGAACACCTTGTCAGCGCCCCCGTCCCCAGAACCGCCCCCCACCTGTCAACTTGTTGCACCACCCCCACGAACTTCGTGCCAAGCCCGGGCACCGCGGATCCTCCCGGCCCACGTCCCCGTGCCCCCGGGCCGGGCCCGGGCCGGGTCGCCGCCCCCCGGGTGCCGGGTTAGCGTGGATAGCCGGATCTCGGGGCTCGGTGTGCGAGGAGGCCGGACATGAGGACTCACCGGCGCGGTGCGGCGGTGGCCGCCGCGGCTCTCCTGCTTCTGGTGTCACCCCCGGTCGCGGGGGCGGCGTACGGAAGCGGCAGTACGGCGGTGGCGGCTCCCGTCCCCGCCCCCACCCCGGACGCCGACGCCTTCCCCGAGCTCACCCCCGCCCTCGCGCGGCAGCTCGACGCGGCGGTGCAGAAGGTCATGGCCGAGGCCGAGGTGCCCGGGGTGACCGTCGCGCTGTCCGCCCCCGGCAAGGGCCAGTACGTACGGTCCTTCGGCGTCGCCGACAAGGCGACGGGCGCGGCCATGAGCCCCGGGCTGTACATGCGCATCGGCAGCGTGACCAAGACCTTCACCGTGACCGCCCTGCTCCAGCTGGTCGACGAGGGACGGGTGCGCCTGGACGACACCATCGGGAAGTACGTCGACGGCGTTCCGAACGGGGACAGGATCACGCTGCGTCAGCTGGCCGCCATGCGCAGCGGGCTCTTCAACTACTCCGAGGACGAGAACTTCTTCAAGGCGCTGACCAGCGACCCGCAGCGCCCCTTCACCCCGCGCCAGCTGCTCGACTACTCCTTCGCGCACCCGGTGCTCTTCGAGCCCGGCGCCAAGTTCCTCTACTGCAACACCAACCTCATCCTCCTGGGGCTGGTGGTGGAGAAGATCAGCGGCCGGCCCCTGGACGCCTATGTGGACGAGAAGGTCGCCGCCGAGGCCGGTCTCAAGCACACGCTCTTCCCGAAGGGCGCGGAGTTCCCCAGTCCGCACGCCCAGGGCTACACGAACCAGACGGCCACCGGCCGCACCGAGGTCTCCACCAACTGGAACCCCTCCTGGGCCTGGGCCGCCGGCGCGATGATCTCCGACCTCCCCGACATGCGCAGCTGGGCCAAGACCCTGGCCACCGGCTCCCTGCTGGAGCCCGCCACCCAGGCCGAGCGGCTCAAGACCTACCCCTCGGGCATCCCGGGCGCGGGCTACGGCCTCGGCATCTTCAACGTCCAGGGCTGGATCGGGCACAACGGCTCCCTGCCCGGCTACGGCGCGCTGACCGTGTACCTGCCCGAGGCCGACGCCACCATGGTCGTACTGCTGAACACCGACATCACCTCCCAGGGCAACGAGCCCAGCACCCTCTTCGGCAAGGCCATGACCAGCATCGTCACCCCCGACCACGTCTTCGACCTGCCCGCGCAGCCCGCATCGGGGCAATGAACGGGCGGTTCCGCGAACTCCCGCCGTAGCGTAGGCCCTTCGCGGTGATCTCCACCGCGTTCCAGGGGCAGGGAGAAACAGATGACCGGTCAGTCGGCACAGCGGGAAGCACAGCAGGAAGGACAGCCGGAAGCACGGCCGGCCGCCCTGGTACGCGTCGCGGGCGAGGCGGACCTCGGCACGGCCGCCGCGCTCTTCCGCGGCTACCTCGACTTCTACGAGGTCGCGATCACCGACCCGGACGCCCCGCGGGCCTTCCTCGCGGAGCGGATCGCGAAGGACGAGTCCCTGGTCCTGCTCGCCGAGGTCCCCGGCCTCGGCACGGTCGGCTTCGCGCAGGTCTACCGCACCTTCTCCTCCCTGTCGCTCAAGCCCGGCTGGGTCCTCAACGACCTGTACGTGGCCCCCGAAGGCCGCCGCACCGGCGCCGGCCGCGCCCTGCTGCACGAGGTGCTGCGCCGGGCCCGTGAGGCGGGAGTGGCGGGTGTGGCCCTGGAGACCGCCTACGACAACACCGTCGCGCAGTCCCTCTACGAGGCGGAGGGCTTCGTCCGCGAGGAGTTCCACGTGTACTTCCACGACCTCGGCGCAGAGGTTTCCGCCGGGGAGTGAAACATTTCCGCCCCCTCGCCGCGTCTGTGGAAGGGGACGGACACGAGGGGGAGTGCATGCGGCAGGGGCGCGGGGACGGGTTCCGTGAGTTCGCGGAGGGCCGCGCCGGCCATCTGTACCGGTCGGCGTGGATCCTGGCCGGCGGGGACAGCCGCCTCGCGGAGGAGCTCGTACAGGAGACCCTGGGGCGGATGTACCTGAGGTGGGGGCGGATCTCCCGGATCGACAACCCGGCGGCGTACGCGCGGACGGTGCTGGTCCGGGCCTTCCTTACCCACCGGCGGCGCCGGCCGGCCGGGGAGCCGTCCGCCGGGGCCGCCCCCGCCGCCCCCGTCGCCCCCGCCGCCCCCGGCGCCCCCGCCGCCCCCGCCGCCCCCGCCGGACCGGAGCCGCGGCCGGCCTTGCTGGAGGCGCTGGGGCGGCTGCCGCCGAAGGACCGGGCGGTCCTGGTGCTGCGCCACGGGGAGGACCGCAGCGTCGAGGAGACCGCCGACGCGATGAACATGAGCCCGGCGGCGGTCCGCGCCCGGACCACGCATGCGCTGGCCCGGCTGCGCGAGCAACCGGGCGGCGCCCCGGCCGCGTTCCTGACCCCCGGTGACCGGGAGGTCTGGTCCCCGATGCCCGTCGAACCCGACCGCCGCGCCCTCGCCGACGCCGGTGAGCGCAGGGGCCGGCGGCTGCGCGCGCGCCGCCGGGCCGCCGTCACCGGGGGATCCGCGCTGGCCCTCGGCCTGGCCGCGCTCGCGGCCGGGTACTCCGGCGGCCTGATCGGCGTACCGGCGGGCCCGACAGCCTCGGCCGGGCACTCCGCCACCCCGCCCGCCGCCGCGGCCCGGGGCGGCTCCGGCGGCGCGAGCGGCGCGAGCGGTGCGGAGGAGGCGCCCGCCACCGGCACCGGGGCGGTCGGCGCCGAGCGGATGATCAGCACGCTGCGGGGGCTCCTGCCGGGCGGGACCCTGTCCGACGCCCGCGCGCGCGGCACCGAGGACGAGCGCGGCCCGCTGGTCCAGGGCCTGTACGACGACGGCAAGGGCGTGGCGGCCCTCTCCGTCGCCCTCTTCCGCGTGGACCCCGAGGGCCCCACCGCGCTGGCGGAGACCCGCTGCGGGATGAAGGAGATCCAGGGATACGACGACTGCCGGGCCGAACGGCTCCCCGACGGCTCCCGCCTGATGCTGTACCAGGGCTACGAGTACGCGGACCGGCGCGAGGAGACCCGTAACTGGCGGGCCGTGCTCGTCACCCCGCGGGGCTTCATGGTGACCGCGGGGGAGTGGAACGCCCCGGCCGAGAAGGGCGCCCCGGTCACCCGGCCCGTTCCGCCGCTGTCCCCCGCGCAGTTGAGGGACCTGGTCACCTCGCCCGCCTGGCATCCCGCACTCGACGACCTGCCCGCGGCCGCCCCGGAGGAGCCCGACGGGAACACGGAGGGCGGGGACGGCCGGACCGGGATGCTCCTGGAGGGCCTGCTCGCCCGGTACGGGATCCCCGTCGCGGTCACCGGCGGGGAGGGAACCTACGGCTACGCGGTCCTGGACGACGGCCGCGGCAGATCACTGGTCCAGGTCGACGCCGTCCGGGACGGCAGCGCGCCCGAGCTCACCGGCGCCGGTGTCGTCACCCTGCCCGGCGGCACCCGGATGAGGATCCGGCAGGGCCCGGGGGAGAAGGGGCGGGGGGTGGTCCAGTGGACCGTGGAGATCCGGCGCGAGAGCGGTGTCCGGGTGGCGGTCTCGGCCTTCAACGCCGTGAACCAGAGCGGCCGCGCCACCCGGGAGGCACCTCCGCTGACGGTCGAGCAGCTGCGGGAACTGGCCCTGGCGCCGGAGTGGACCCGCCCCTGAGGCCGCCGTCCGCCCTCAGTCCGTCGGCCGCCCTCAGTCCACAGGACGCCTTCGACCCGCCGGCCGCCCTCAGTCCGCCGGACGCCCTCGATCCGCCGGCCGCCCCTCACTTCGCGTCCGCGTAGCACTCCACCACCGCCGTCGTGAACGGGAAGCGCACCGGGGTGTCGCCGAAGGCGATCCGCCCGGCCCGTTCGCCCGCGGCGCGGATCGCCTCCACCACGGCCTCCGCCTCCTCCGCCGGGCAGTGCACGATCACCTCGTCGTGCTGGAAGAAGACCAGCTCGGCGGCCATCCCCGCGGTCGCCTGCCGCAGCGCGGCCAGCAGCAGGAGCGCCCAGTCGGCGGCGCTGCCCTGGACCACGAAGTTGCGCGTGAAGCGGCCGCGGGCCCGGGTGTTGGTGGAGGCGTAGCTCGGCGTCCAGCCCTCCTCCCGCTCCGCCCCGCCGCCGCCGGAGCCGGTCCCCGGAGCCTCGTACCCCTCGGCCGGGTCCACCCCGCCGTCCCCGGCCTCGGACGCCTCGCCGGAGCCCGCGGGCGGCGGGCAGGTGCGGCCCAGCCAGGTCCGTACGAGCCGGCCCTCCTCCCCGGCCCGCGCCGCGTCGTCCACGTAGGCCACGGCGCGGGGGAAGCGGCGGCGCAGCGCGGCCAGGTTCTTGAGGCCGTCGCCGGAGGTCTGGCCGTAGACGGCGCCGAGCACGGCGAGCTTGGCCTTCTCGCGGTCGCCGGAGAAGCCCTGCCGGGAGACGGCCGTGTACAGGTCCTCGGGGCGCCCGGCCACCTCCATGAAGGCGGGGTCGCGGGAGATCGCGGCGAGCACGCGCGGCTCCATCTGGTCGGCGTCGGCGACGACGAGCCGCCAGCCGGGATCGGCCACCACGGCCCGCCGGATCACCTTGGGGATCTGCAGGGCCCCGCCGCCGTTGCTCACCCATCGGCCCGTCAGGGTGCCGCCGGGCACGAACTCCGGGCGGAAGCGGCCCTCGTGGACCCAGTCCGCGAGCCAGGACCAGCCGTGCGCGGTGTAGATCCGGTACAGCTTCTTGTACGCGATCAGCGGCTCCACCGCGGGGTGGTCCAGCTCCTGGATCTCCCAGCGCCGGGTGGACTTGAGCCGGATCCCGTCCTTCGCGAAGGCCCGTATCACGTCGGCGGGCAGATCGGGGCGCACCCGGCGGCCGAAGGCGGCCGAGATCCGGTCCGCCAGCTCGGCGAGGCGCCGGGGCTCGCCGCCGCCCGCGTACCGCTCGCCCAGCAGCTCGGTCAGCAGGGCCCGGTGCACATCGGCCCGCCAGGGCAGGCCCGCGCGGTTCATCTCGGCGGCGACCAGGAAGGCCGCGGACTCACCGGCCGCCAGCAGCCCCATCCGGTCGGGGTGCGCGGTGGCGGCGATCCGCCGCGCCTGCTCGGCGTGCACGGCGAGTAGGGCCTCCAGCGGGACGGGGGCGGGCTGCGGGTCGAAGAGGGAGTCCTGGGCGCGCGGGTCCGCGGCCCGCTGGCGCGGATCGGGCGGTACGGGGGCGTGCGTGAGCCGGGCCCAGGCGGCGGCGGCCGAGCGGGGCTCGCCGGGCCGCCCCTCGTGGCCGAGCAGCAGCAGCTCGCACGCCTCGATGTCATGGCACCGCTCGACGCGCACCCCGGCGGCGAGGAGGCGCGGGTACACGGCGGCGGTGGACCGCCAGATCCAGCGGGTCCCGGGCGGCGCGGCGCGCACGGCCTCGGCGGGGTCGCGCACCCGCAGCCGGGCCGCGTCCGTGTCACCGCCCGGCCGCGGCCCCCCGGCGGTGTCACCGCCCGGCCGTGCGGGCGCGGCGTGCCACCAGCCGTCGCCGTCCTCGGCGAGGGCCCACCGGGGCGTGCGGTCGCTCATGGGTGCGAGTCTCCCACCGCCCTCCGACAGGGGCCCGCAGGCGGCGTGCCAAGCTGAGAGGTGTGAGTGACCTTGCCGAGACCGTCGACCGCGCCTTCGCCGCAGCCCTCCACACCCAGGACGACGCCGGGCTGGACACCGGCGCCTCCCTGCTCGCCGCCGAGCAGGGCCGGTGGTCCGGGGTGGGCCGGGAGCTGCTGGCGCGCGGTGCGGCGTACGTCCGCCAGGGCTGGGTGCGCGGCTGGCGCCCCGCGGACCTGCTGCGGCTCGTCCGCCGGGACCTCGACGAGCGGCATCTGCGGATCACCGGGGACCTCATCGCCGCCGAGGCCCGCCGCTACGACCGCCTCCCCGCCCGCTGGGACGCCGGCGAGGCGTGGTGGCAGGACGACGACGCCTACGCCGACGCGCTCGCCCGGCGGGAGCGGGCCGACCGGTTCACCCTCGCCACCGCCTTCCTGGAGGTGCTGCGGCTGCTGGTCCGGCTGCCCTCCGTGGAGCCGGTGGGCCCGCTGCCCGGCGACCCGGTCGACGCCCTCGCCGGGCACGCCCACATCGAGCCGCGGATGCTGGCCCGGATCCGGGCCCTGCTCGCCAAGGCCGAGGCGACCACCTACCCCG
Source organism: Streptomyces sp. NPDC047014 (assembly GCF_040644195.1). Classification (NCBI taxonomy): domain Bacteria; kingdom Bacillati; phylum Actinomycetota; class Actinomycetes; order Kitasatosporales; family Streptomycetaceae; genus Streptomyces; species Streptomyces sp. NPDC047014. Next base: position 31,747 of record NZ_JBEYVX010000040.1, read on the forward strand.
AGGAGGCGGAGGCGCTGAGCGCCAAGGCCCAGGAGCTGATGGCCCGGCACACCGTGGACGAGGCCCTGCTCGCGGCGAGCGGCCGTGGCCCGGCCCAGGTGCCCGCCGCCTGCCGGATCGGCGTGGAGCCCCCGTACGAGGAGGCGAAGGCGGTGCTGCTGGACGCGGTGGCCACCGCGAACCGCTGCCGGGCGGTGTGGAACAGCGGCTTCGCCTTCTCCACGGTGGTCGGCTTCGAGAGCGACCTGGAGGCGGTGGAACTGCTGTACACCTCGCTCCTGGTGCAGGGCACGGCCGCCATGACCCGCGCCGAGGCCGCCCAGCGCTCCGGCGGCCGCAAGCGCACCAAGACCTTCCGGCAGTCCTTCCTCCTCGCCTACGCCAGCCGCCTCGGCCACCGCCTGGCCGAGACGGCCGAGCACACGGCCGCCGAGGCCCCGGACAACCTGCCCGCGCTGGTGGCGCGGGACGTCGCCGTCACCTCCCGGGCGGAGGAGATGTTCCCGCGTACCACGACCACCCGGCTGCGCGGCGCCACCGACCACGCGGGCTGGGAGGACGGCACGGCCGCCGCCGACCGCGCCCACATGGGCGGCAGGCGGCCGGGCCTCCCCGCCCGCTGAACCGCTCCGTGATCAACGCACCACCCCGCGTGCACGTGCATCTGCGCATGCAGCTGCCGATGAACACGGCTATGATCCGGTGGAGTTGACATCTGCACTATCGGGGGCTTCCTGTGGACCACGCGTACAACGGGATGGCAGCTGCAGAACTCGCTACCTTGTTTGAGCTGACGTGGCAGAAGAGCAGACACAGCAACTCGCAGGGTTCCTGCGTGGAGTTCGCGAAGCTGCCCGGCGGCGATGTCGCCATGCGCAACTCGCGGTTCCCGGACGGCCCGGCGCTCGTCTACACGCCCGCCGAGATCCAGGCCCTGCTCCTGGGCGTCAAGGACGGCGAGTTCGATCATCTGATCGGCTGACGGAACGGCGCAGTCACCGCACGGATCACGCCATGCACGTGCACCGGCCGGTACCGATCGCCCTGATCGGTACCGGCCGGTTTTCCGTGCCGAGGCAGCGGCGCCGCCGCCTTGCCGGGGAGCGGGCCCCGTCGTGGAGCGTGCTCAGTCGTGGAGCAGGAACAGCGCCCAGACCACCTTGCCGGTCAGCTGCCCCGCGAGCGGGTGCCAGCCCCAGCCGTCGCTGTAGGAGTCCACGAGGAACAGCCCGCGCCCGGACTCCAGGTCCACGTTCTCCTCGGTCCGCTCCGGCGAGAAGGCGCCCCCGGGCCGGTCCTCGCTGGGGTCGCGCACCGCGCACACCAGCCGGGTGCTCCACCGCATGAGGTGCAGCCGTACCGGCGGCCCCGGCTCGGCGTCCGGGCCGCGCGACTCGTCCGGGAGGGCGTGGCGCAGCGCGTTGGTGACGAGTTCGGAGACGACCAGGGCCACATCGTCGAACCGGTCGTCGAGCCCCCACTGGGACAGTGTCGAGCGGGTGAACGAGCGGGCGCCCCGCACCGCGTCGAACCGCGCGGGCAGAGCGCAGGAGGCGGACCCGGAGACAGCCGTGGGGTCGACCGGGGGAAGCCCCTGCCGTAACGGCTCGAGCATGGTCGATCCATTCGTCCCCATGCGAGGCACTCCCGGGATTCGCGGACGAAGCGGTGGCTTGTGTCCAAAGAGAACTGCGGGGTGGGTCCCGCGCCGGCGCGAAGAGCACGCAGGTGCGCGGGGACCATCGTTCCGAATGCTCGGGCCGGATGCAAGGGCAGATGCACGTGCACGCGCCGGACCTGTCCACTCACGTCATGGTTCTTGCTCATTTCTTCCTACGCAGACTGACGGACTTCTTTTCGCGCGCCCAGGATTCCGTTACAGAACGAGTACGGCCCGATGCGTTTTGGTGGCAGACTGCGGCCTCTGGGGTACGGGGGCTCCAAGACGTCGCGTACACACCACGCGCACGCCAATGCGATGGGGAGGGCAGTACGAGTGACCGCAGAAACCAGCGGTTCTGTGGTGCGCCGCATCCTCCTGGGCTCCCAGCTCAGGCGACTCCGAGAATCCCGCGGCATCACCCGTGAGGCGGCCGGCTACTCGATCCGCGCATCCGAATCGAAGATCAGCCGCTTGGAGTTGGGAAGGGTGAGCTTCAAGGCAAGGGACGTCGAAGACCTCCTCACGCTCTACGGAGTCACGGACAGCACCGAGCGCGAGTCCCTGCTGGGACTCGTCCGCGAGGCCAACGCGACCGGCTGGTGGCACAGTTACGGCGATGTGCTGCCCGGCTGGTTCCAGACCTATGTGGGCCTGGAGGGCGCCGCCTCCCTCATCCGTATCTATGAGGTGCAGTTCGTGCACGGCCTGCTCCAGACCGAGGCGTACGCCCACGCCGTCGTCAGCCGGGGCATGCCCGACGCCACCGCCGCCGAGATCGACCGCCGCGTCGCGCTGCGCCTGGAGCGCCAGAAGGTCCTCGTCTCCGAGAGCGCGCCCGTCTTCCACGCCGTGCTCGACGAGGCCGCGCTGCGCCGCCCGTACGGGGACCGCGAGGTCATGCGCGGCCAGCTCGAACACCTCATCGAGGTCTCGCAGCGGCCCAATGTGCAGCTCCAGGTGATGCCCTTCTCCTTCGGCGGCCACGCGGGCGAGAGCGGAGCCTTCACCCTGCTGCGCTTCCCGGAGTCCGATCTCCAGGACATCGTCTATCTGGAACAGCTCACCAGTGCCCTCTACCTGGACAAGGAAGAGGAAGTGGGGCAGTACGAGCGCGCGATGGAGCGCCTCCAGGCCGACTGCCCGGACCCGGACCGCACCCGGGATCTTCTTCGCGGCCTACTCCAACTGTCTTGATTCGCACGTAGTATGACGTCTGATCAGTGCATGAGGACCGATCGGTCTCCGGTGCAGCGCAAGGGTGCGCGCTCGCAGTAAGGGATGGCATGTCCATATTCAGCGACCTCGCTCACCAGTACATCGACGGCGAATGGCTGGCCGGCAACGGTTCCTGGGACATCATCGACGTCAACCCGTACAACGGCGAGAAGCTGGCGGCCATCACGGTCGCCACCGTCGAGCAGGTGGACCTGGCCTACCGCGGCGCCGAGCGCGCCCAGCGCGAATGGGCCGCCACCAGCCCCTTCGTCAGACGTACCGTCCTGGAACGCGCCCTGCGGATCACCGAGGAGCGCGAGAAGGAGATCGTCGAGGCGATGATCGACGAGCTCGGCGGGACCCGTCCCAAGGCCGAGTACGAGGTGCATCTCGCCAAGGAGTTCCTGCGCGAGTCCCTCCAGCTGGCCGTGCGCCCCGAGGGCCGGATCCTGGCCTCGCCGGTCCCGGGCAAGGAGAACCGCGTCCAGCGGCTGCCCGTCGGCGTCGTCACCGTGATCAGCCCCTTCAACTTCCCCTTCCTCGTCGCCCTGAAATCCGTGGCCCCGGCCCTGGCCCTCGGCAATGCCGTGGTGATCAAGCCCAACCAGAACGCGCCCGTGGTCGGCGGCGGGGTCATCGCCAAGATCTTCGAGGACGCCGGGCTGCCCGCCGGCCTGCTGAACGTCCTGGTCACCGACATCGCCGAGATAGGCGACGCGCTCCTGACCCACCCCGTCCCCAAGGTGATCTCCTTCGCGGGCTCCGACCGGGTCGGCCGGCACGTCGGCGCGGTCGCCGCCCGCCACTTCAAGCGGACGGTCCTGGAGCTGAGCGGCAACAGCGCGCTCGTCGTGCTCGACGACGCCGACCTGGACTACGCGGTGGACGCCGCCGTGTTCAGCCGCTTCGTCTACCAGGGCCAGGTCTGCATGGCCGCCAACCGGATCCTGGTCGACGCCTCCGTCGCGGAGGAGTTCACCGAGAAGTTCACCGCCCGCGTGCGCGCCCTGCGCACCGGTGACCCGCACGACGCCGACACCCACATCGGCCCGCTGATCAACTCCTTCCAGGCCGACGCCCTCACCGCGCTCGTGGACCAGGCCGTGGAATCCGGGGCGCGTGCCCTCGTACGGGGTTCTACGCGCGGCAACCTCGTCGAGCCCACCGTGCTCGCCGGGATCCCCGAGGACTCCCCGCTGCTCGGCCAGGAGATCTTCGGCCCCGTGGCCCTGCTGGTGGTCTTCGACGGCGAGGACGAGGCGGTCCGGCTGACCAACGCCACCCCCTACGGGCTCAGCGGTGCCGTGCACACCCGGGACGTGGAGCGGGGCGTGCGCTTCGCCCAACGGATCGAGACGGGCATGATCCACGTCAACGACTCCACCATCGGGGACGAACCGCTCGCCGCCTTCGGCGGGGAGAAGGCGTCCGGCCTGGGCAGGCTGAACGGCGAGGCCACGGTGGAGGCGTTCACGACCCAGAAGTGGATCTCTGTCCAGTACGGGCGGACGGCGTTCCCCTTCTAGGTCATTAGACTCGGCCGGGCGAAGGCAGCCGCCCGGGGGAGATCGAGTTTGAGCAACATTCCGGAGACCGGCCGGACCCCTCGGGTCCAGAACCGGCTCGTCGTCATCCAGATCGTGGTCTTCTCGCTCCTGCTCACGCTCGGCGGGCGGCTCTGGTACCTCCAGATACGCAACGGCCAGGAGTACACGGACGAGGCCAAGAACAACCACGTCCAGCAGGTGGTCCAGCCCGCCGTGCGCGGCTCCATCCTGGACGCGCGCGGTGTTCCGCTCGCGGACAACGCCACCCACCTGGTGGTCTCCGCGAGCCGCACCGAGCTGCTGAAGATGAAGGACAAGGGCAAGGGCGTGCTGACCCGGCTCGCCGGGGTGCTGGGCAAGGACCCGCAGGAGGTCGTGGACAAGGTCCGGCTCTGCGACGCCAAGACCAAGCAGCCCTGCTGGAACGGCTCGCCCTACCAGCCGATCCCGGTCAGTAACGAGGCCACCACCGAGCAGGCCCTCCAGATCCGCGAGCACCCCGAGGACTTCCCCGGGATCACCGCCGAGGCCACCGCCCTGCGCCGCTACGCGGGCCCGGACCAGGCCAACACCTCCCAGGTCCTCGGCTACCTCTCGCCGGTCACCGACGAGGAGATCGCCAAGGCCAAGAAGACCGAATCGCCCTATCTGCGCTCCGACCAGGTGGGCCGCTCCGGCCTGGAGCGCACCTACGACAAGGAGCTGCGCGGCAAGGCGGGCGTCACCCGCTACGAGGTGGACAACCTCGGCCGCGTGATCGGCCAGGGCGTGACCGACCCGGCGCAGGCCGGCTCCAACATCGTGACCTCGATCGACTCCCGGGTGCAGGCGGTCGCGGAGCGCGAGCTGAACAACGCGATGATCGACGCCCGCAAGGTCTCGGACAAGAACACCCGCCGCAACTACGAGGCCGACTCGGGCGCGGTCGTGGTGATGGAGAGCAGGACGGGCCGGATCGTCGCCATGGCCTCGAACCCGACCTACGACCCGAACGCCTGGGTGGGCGGCATCTCCGCGAAGGACTACGCCTCCCTCACCGACAAGGAGTCCAACTACCCGCTGCTGAACCGCGCGATCCAGGGCCAGGCCGCCCCGGGCTCGATCTTCAAGGTGGTCACCTCCACGGCCGCGGTCAACGCCGGCTACCCCTTCAACAACCGCTACCCCTGCCCCAGCTCCTACTCGGTGGGCAGCCAGACCTTCACGAACTTCGAGTCGCAGGGCCACGGCGACATCACCATCGGCCGGGCCCTTGAGGTCTCCTGCGACACGGTCTACTACCTGCTCGCGGACCAGGAGTGGAAGAAGGACGGCGGCATCAAGCCGAAGAAGGACCCGAACGACTGGTTCCTCAAGACGGCCCACGAGTTCGGCCTGGGCAAGCGCACCGGCATCGACCTGCCCAACGAGGTCCCCGGCCGGGTCCCCGACCGCAAGTGGAAGCAGGACTTCTTCGACGCCAACAAGGACGCCTGGTGCCGGGACGGCAAGAAGAACGGCAGCTTCGCCGAGAAGATCGCCTACGAGAACTGCCGCCAGGGCAACCAGCTGCGTGAGGGCGACGCGATCAACTACTCCATCGGGCAGGGCGACACCCTCGTCACCCCGGTCCAGATGGCCTCCGTCTACGCGGCCATCGCCAACGGCGGCACCCTGCACCAGCCCAGCGTCGGCAAGGCGGTGGTCAGCGCCGACGGCTCCTCGGTGAAGGAGATCGCCCCCAAGGAGCAGGGCAAGCTGCCGATGGACAAGAAGACCCGCGACAACATCGACGCGGCCCTCGCCGGCGTGGCCACCGACGGCAGCGCCGCCTGGCGCTTCGGCGGCTGGCCGCAGAAGCAGATCCCGATGCACGCGAAGACCGGTACCGCCGAGGTCCAGGGCAAGCAGACCACCTCGTGGTTCGCCTCCTACACCGAGGACTACACGATCGTGATGACGATCTCCCAGGGCGGCACCGGCTCCGGCGCCTCGGGCCCGGCCGTCCGCAAGATCTACGAGGCCATGTACGGGCTGGACCCGACGGGCAAGCAGGACCTCAGCAAGGCCCTGCTGCCGCAGCCCGCGACCGGGCTGCCGGCGATCCGCCCGGAGACGGAGAATCCCGCCGGCTGAGGCCGGATCGAGGACAGCCGCTGACCGCAATGCTCCGTAGCGTGGGTCGTGTCGGAGGGAGAAACCCCCCGGCACGGTCCACGCGGAGGCGGTTCATCATGGCCCAGGTTCCTGTCGACATTCCCGGCGACGAGCGCGGCACGCTCCTGTCCTTCGTCGAGGCGCAGCGCGCGGCCCTCCGGGCGTCCGTCGAAGGGCTGGACGAGGAGCAGGCCGCGAGCCGGCCGAGCGCCAGCGAGCTCTCCCTGTCCGGGCTGCTCAAGCACGCCGCCGAGGTGGAGCTGGGCTGGCTGCGGATGGCCCAGCGGCGGCCGAACGAACGGCAGCGCGACGAGACCACGTACGGGGACAGCTTCCGGCTGGTCGAGGACGAGTCCATCCCGTCCGCGCTGGCCTTCTGGGACGGGATCCGGCAGGAGACGGAGGCGTTCGTCACCACCCTGCCCAGCCTGGACGAGTCCTTCCCGCTGCCGCCGGCGCCCTGGTTCCCCAAGGACACCAAGGTGTCGATGCGCTGGATGCTGCTGCACCTGGTGGAGGAGTTCGCCCGGCACGCGGGCCACGCGGACGTCATCCGCGAGTCCCTGGACGGCACCAAGGCGATGGGCTGACGCGGCGGGCCGCCGGGCGGGAGGCGGCGGGGCCGGACGGCGGGCGGCCGGGCCGGGCTGAGTAGCCTGGCCCCATGTCAGCGATCCGGCTCCTTGTCCTCGGCGCGGTCCGTCAGCACGGCCGGGCCCACGGGTACCAGGTGCGCAACGACCTGGAGTACTGGGGCGCCCACGAGTGGTCGAACGCCAAGCCCGGGTCGATCTACCACGCGCTCAAGCAGATGGCGAAGCAGGGCGTCCTGCTCGCGCACGAGGTGGCCCCGAGCGTGGCCGGCGGCCCGCCGCGCACCGAGTACGAGCTGACGGGCGCGGGCCGGGAGGAGTACGTCCGGCTGCTGCGCGAGGCGCTGTCCTCCTACGACCAGAAGGCGGACATGCTGTCGGCGGCGATCGGCTTCATGGTCGACCTGCCGCGGGCCGAGGTGCTGGCGCTGCTGGGGCAGCGGCTGGCGAAGCTGTCGGCCTGGCGCACGGCGGTGACCGAGCACTACACGCCGGAGGGCGGCCCGCAGGCCCTGGGCCACATCGGCGAGATCATGCACATGTGGGTCCATTCCGCGGATGCCGAGGCGGAGTGGACCCGGGGCCTGGTCGCCCGGATCGAGGGGGGCGCGTACTCCTTCGCCGGTGAGGGCGGCGATCCGTTCGTGGGTGTCCTCGCGGAGGGCCAGGAGAACCCGTACGCGATCTGATCAAGTTTGACTAGCCGGATGCTGGGGCTTACCGTATCGGTCCCAGCTAATCAAAATTGACTAATGGGGGAGTGGTGACGGCGATCCACGTCGAAGGTGTCCACAAACGCTACGGCGGCAAGCCCGCCCTGGCCGGGCTCGATCTGGAGGTGGCCCGCGGCACCGTGCACGCCGTGCTCGGCCCCAACGGCGCGGGCAAGACCACGGCGGTCCGCATCATGAGCACCCTGCTCCGGCACGACGAGGGCGTGGTCCGGGTCGCGGGCCACGACGTCCGCACGGACGCGGCGGCCGTCCGCGCCCGCATCGGCCTGCTCGGCCAGAACGCGGCCCTCGACGAGGGACTGGGCGGGCGGCAGAACCTGGAGATGTTCGGGCGGCTCCACCACCTCGGCGCGCGGCGGGCGGGGCTGCGGGCCGACGAGCTGCTGGAGCGCTTCGGCCTCGCGGACACCGGCCGCAAACCGGTGAAGCAGTACAGCGGCGGCATGCGGCGCCGGCTCGACCTCGCGGCCTCCCTGATCACCGATCCGGAGGTGCTCTTCCTCGACGAGCCCACCACCGGGCTCGATCCGCGCGGCCGGGCCGAGGTGTGGAGCGCGGTCCGCTCCCTGGTGGGCGGCGGCACCACGGTGCTGCTGACCACGCAGTACCTGGAGGAGGCCGACCAGCTGGCCGACCGCATCGCGCTGGTCGACTCCGGCCGGGTCTCGGCCGAGGGCACCGCCGACCAGCTCAAGGCCCTGGTCGGGGCGGACCGGATCGTCGTCGTCCTGCGGGACGCGGCCCGGCTCGCGGAGGCGGCCGCGCTGCTGCCCGGCCCGGCCGTGGACCCGGACACGCTGACCCTGGGCTTCCCGGTGGAGGACCGGGTGGCGGGCCTGACCCGCACCCTGCGGGTGCTCCAGGAGGCGGGCATCGAAGCGGTGGACCTCTCGGTCCGGCGGCCCACGCTGGACGAGGTCTTCCTGCACCTGACCGGCGGCAAGGACAAGGACACCGTGGAGGCGGCCGTATGAGCACGGGCACAGCGACGACAGCGACGACCGGTCCGGCGGGTCCGGCGGGCCCGGCGGGTTCGGCGGGACCGGCCTCGGGCGGCCTGCCCTGGGCGGTCGTGGACTCCTGGACCATGACCCGGCGCGAGCTGGCCCACTGGGCCCGGCAGCCGGTGCAGATGATCGTCGGGCTGGTCTTCCCGGTGATGCTGCTGCTGATGTTCGGCTTCCTGGTCGGCGGCGGGCGCGGGATCGACGGCGAGTACGTCGAGTTCCTGGTGCCCGGCATGCTGGCGCTGACCATGGCCTTCGGGCTGGAGTCGACGATGACCGCGGTCACCCAGGACCTCGGCAAGGGGGTCATCGACCGCTTCCGCGCCATGCCCATGTCCTCCTCCGCGGTCCTGGTCGGCCGCAGCGCGGCGGACATGATCCAGTCGGCGGTGGGGCTCGTGGTGCTGGCCGGGGTGGGGCTGCTGCTCGGCTGGCGCTGGCACGGCTCCGCGGCGGCCACCCTGGGCGCCTTCGGGCTGCTCCTGCTGCTGCGGCTCGCGATGCTGTGGATCGGGATCCACCTCGGCATGGTCGCGGGCCGGCCGGAGATGGTGCAGGCGGTGCAGATCCTCGTCTGGCCGGTCGGTTTCCTCTCCAACGCCTTCGCCACCCCGGAGTCGATGCCGGGCTGGCTGGGCGCGGTGGTGGAATGGAACCCGATGTCCGCGACGGCCACCGCGGTCCGCGACCTGTTCGGGAACCCGGCGGCGGCCGGTTCCTCCTGGGCCGGCGACCACGCGGCCCTGCTCGCCGTGGTGTGGCCGCTGGCGCTGCTGGCGGTCTTCTTCCCGCTGGCGGTGGCCCGGTTCCGGGGGCTCAGCAAGTAGCCCGCCCGCGGGGACTTGCACCTCACGCCGCGTGAGGGACCACAGTGAGGGGCGTACCCAACCAGAGGGCGGGAGAGATGAGCTACTCCGTGGGCCAGGTCGCCGGTTTCGCCGGGATCACGGTGCGCACGCTGCACCACTACGACGAGATCGGCCTGCTCTCCCCGGGCGGCCGCAGCGGGGCGGGGCACCGGCGTTACGACGACGGCGACCTCGACCGGCTGCAGCGGATCCTGTTCTACCGGGAGCTCGGCTTCCCCCTCGACGAGGTCGCGGTCCTGCTGGACGACCCGCGGACGGATCCGCGGGAGCATCTGCGCCGGCAGCACGCGCTGCTGACCGGCCGGATCGACCGGCTCCAGCAGATGGCCAGGGCCGTTGAGCACGCCATGGAGGCGAAGAAGATGGGCATCAACCTCACCCCCGAGGAGAAGTTCGAGGTCTTCGGGGACTTCGACCCCGACGAGCACGCCGAGGAGGCGGAGCGCCGCTGGGGCGGCACGGACGCGTACCGGGAATCGGCGCGCCGCACCGCCTCGTACACCAAGGAGGACTGGCAGCGGATCCAGGCGCTCTCCGACGACCTGAACCGGCGCTTCGCCGCCCTGCTGGACTCCGGTGCGGCGGCGGACTCGGAGCGGGCCATGGACCTGGCGGAGGAGCACCGCGACTGGATCAACGGCAGCTACTACTTCTGCACGTACGAGATCCACACCTGCCTGGGCGAGATGTACGTGGCGGACGAGCGCTTCACCGCCTTCTACGAAGCCGTCCGTCCCGGTCTGGCGGTCTTCGTCCGCGACGCGATCCTGGCGAACGCGGTACGCCAGGTATGAGCGGGTGAACACCCCGCACGGCCCCCTCCGGTCCCTGGAACCCGGTGGGGGTCGTGTGCGTTGATAATTGAAACTGCCCCCTCCGCAGTACGTCCCCCCGATTCCAGGAGAGCCCGGAACCCGTGTATACGCTTGCGCTCGGCCCTGAGTGGCTGTCCCCGGACTACCTGATCTCGCACTTCGGTCTGATCGGCATCCTGGTCATCGTCTTCGCCGAATCGGGTCTCTTCGCCTTCCTCCCGGGCGACTCCCTGCTCTTCACGGCGGGCCTGCTGGTCGCGGACGGGCAGTACATCAAGCAGCCGCTGTGGCTGGTCTGCACCCTGATCGTCGCCGCGGCGATCATCGGTGACCAGGTCGGCTACATGATCGGCAAGTTCTTCGGGCCGAAGCTCTTCAACCGTCCGAACTCCAAGCTCTTCAAGCGGGAGAACCTGGACAAGGCGCACGAGTTCATGGACCGGCACGGCCCGAAGGCCATCGTGCTGGCCCGCTTCGTACCGATCATCCGCACCTTCGCCCCGATGGTCGCGGGCGCCGGCTCGATGAAGTACCGCACCTTCCTGACGTACAACATCATCGGCGGCATCGGCTGGGGCGCGGGCGTCACCATCGCGGGCTACTGGCTGGGCCAGATCGCGTTCATCAAGGAGAACGTCGAGCCCATCCTGGTCGGCATCGTCCTGATCTCGGTCATCCCGGTGGTCTTCGAGGTCCTCAAGGCCCGCAAGGAGTCCAAGGCCGCGGCGGCCGCCCAGCCCCCCGCACCCCTCCCGACGGACCCCTCCACCCCCCAGCGAGGCCGCCACGCCAAGCGCTGACCCACACCCCCGAAGGGCCGACCACCCACCCCCGCAGGGGGCGGGGAGAGGGCGGCCCTTCGCCGTGTCCGCCGTCCGCAAGCGCGGCCGGACGGGCCCTCAGTAGCCCCGCGTGCGCTTGGCCGCCGCGCGTTTCGCGGCTGTGGCGGCGCCCGGGATGCGCATGAAGAGGCGGGAGGTTTCCGAGCCCAGGTTGACGCCGATCGCGATGGCCAGGGCGATGGCCGCGGCGTTGACCAGGGAGCCCAGGCCCTCGTTGAGGCGGTTCTCGGCGATGAGGAGGAGGCCGTAGTAGGTCGCCGAGCCGGGGAGCAGCGGGCCGATGGCCGCCGTGACGTACGGCAGCGCGGAGGCGAAGCGGTAGCGGGAGAAGAGCTGGCCGAAGAGGCCCACCAGGCCCGCCGCGACGGCGGTGGAGGGCACGGGCGGGATCCCGCCCGCGTAGTGCAGGGCCCCGAAGGTCACCCACGCCACCGCCCCGTTGAGGGTCACGATCCACACCGTCGAGCGCTCCTGCTGGAGCAGGATCGCGAACGTGAACACCAGCACCATCGAGGCCGCGATCTGGAGCAGCGGCCGCTGGGTGATCTGGAGGACCTCCTCCGGTTTCGGCGAGGCACCCAGCTGGAGCCCGAGGTAGAGCACCACGAGCACGCCCATGATGATGCCGATGAAGAGGTACATGACCTCCAGCAGCCGGGCGGACGCGGTGATGTAATAGCCGGTCAGACCGTCCTGCACGGCCGCGACCAGGGCCCGTCCGGGCAGCAGCGCGAACAGCCCGCCGGTGATCACCGCGGACGCCTTGATGTCCTCGATCTCCAGCAGCTTGAGCGCCACCCCGAAGGCCGCAGGCGGCATCGCCGCCACTACGAACTGGTAGAACTCGGGCAGTCCGCGCCCCGCGCACAGCCACGCCAGCCGGTCACCGAGCACCGCGCCGAGTGCGGCCGCGAAGAAGACGAGCACCCCGCCGCCGACGAGCACCGAGGCCGCCCCGGCGAGCAGCCCGGCCGCCGCCGTGAGCACCCACGTGGGGTACGGGTGCCGGTTGCGCCGGATCTCGGCCAGCCGCCGGTACGCCTCCTCCAGCGAGACGTCGACGTCGGGCTCGCTGATGTCCGCGACCAGCCGGAAGACGGCCGCCAGCCGGGTGTAGTCGGTGCCCCGGCGCCGCACGGTCCGGTTCACCGACACCGGGTTGTCGACGAGGGAGGGCTGGTGGCTGATCGACAGCAGCGTGAAGGTCACCGTCGGCTCGCAGCGGTCCAGGCCGTAGGAGTGGGCCACCGCGAACATCGCGGCCTCCACGTCCTCGGAGCCCTCGCCGCCGGCCAGCAGCAGCTCCCCGATGCGCAGGGTCAGGTCGAGTACGCGCCCCACGGCCGGCCCGTACTCACTGGGCCGCTGGACCAGCTCCGGCAGGGGCCGCACGTCCGCCGGCATGCGCAGCATCGTCCGCATCCGGTCCTGCCACGGCGATTCCGTCAGCCGGGCCACGGGGAAGCCCTGGCCGGGGGTGTAGGCGGGCGGGGAGTGCGCGGCGCTGTAGGTGGCCGGGGTGGCGAAGGCGGAGCCCTCCGGCTCGGGCTGCACCGGCTCGGCGCCCGCCGGAAGGGCGAACTCCGAGGTGGGCTGGTCCTCGTCCAGGGCTTCCGGTTCCATGCCGGGCGGCACCATGAAGGCGCTGTGCGCTTCGTCGGACTGGGGCTTCCTGTCCTCCGCCCCGTCGGCCTCCGCCACGCGTCCTCGCCCTCCCGTTCGTGATCACCCGGAACATCAGTATGCGGAATCGTTCAGTCCTCGCGCACACCCGCAGCGCCCGCCCGAGCCACTACCTCAGCCACGGCCCGAGCCGCCACCTCAGCTACGGCCCGAGCCCCCGCCTCAGCCACCGCCTGCCCGAAGCCCGCCCGGGCACACGGAAGCGGGCGGCACCCCCGAAGAGGTACCGCCCGCCACCTGTCACGTGTCACGCGTCACGCGGGGCCCGGGGAGTTCACCGCCCCCGGCCCGTCACCGCCGAGCCGAGCTCAGTGGTGGCCGCCCTGCGCCTGCAGACGCTTGTAGGACGCCTCGATCTCGGCCTCGGCCTCGGTGCGGCCGACCCAGTTCGCGCCCTCGACCGACTTGCCCGGCTCCAGGTCCTTGTAGACCTCGAAGAAGTGCTGGATCTCCAGGCGGTCGAACTCGGAGATGTGGTGGATGTCGCGCAGGTGCTCCACGCGCGGGTCCGACGCCGGGACGCAGAGCAGCTTGTCGTCGCCGCCCGCCTCGTCGGTCATACGGAACATGCCGATCGCGCGGCACTTGATCAGGCAGCCCGGGAAGGTGGGCTCGTCCAGGATGACCAGCGCGTCCAGCGGGTCGCCGTCCTCGCCGAGGGTGTTCTCGACGAAGCCGTAGTCCGTCGGGTAGCTGGTCGAGGTGAAGAGGCGACGGTCCAGGCGGATCCGGCCGGTCTCGTGGTCCACCTCGTACTTGTTCCGCGAACCCTTGGGGATCTCGATGGTGACGTCGAACTCCACGTCCTGCTCCTCCATGATCAGCTCCGGCCCTGTGCCGGGGCTTGATGTGCTCCGAGTGATAGCGCGTCCGGCCCAGCCCTCCCGGATACCGCTGGGAGGTACCCCAGCCGGGTGGGGTGCCATGCTCGCGGCAAGACGCAGTGGTTAAGTGTCCCTCACGCATATGTGTGATCGCGAAAGGGGCTGGTCCGAGGTGCCTTCGGTCAAGACCTGGCAGCTCATCGCGGGTGCGGCCGCCGCCGGCCTCGCCCTGTCGGTGGCGACGGTGGCCGCCGCCGGTCCCTGGGACTCCGGCCAGCGTAAGGCCGAGCGGGACAGAGCAGCCTCCTGGGGCCTCACGGGTGGCGCAGATCACGGCGGCGGCCCCGGTTCCGGTTCCCTCCCGCAGGCCGCGCCCAGTGCCCCCGGGGTGCTCGACGCCACCGGCCCCGGCGCCGCGCGCGGCCAGGCGGCGGCGGCCCCCGGCGGCGGGGGACTGGCCGCGGCGCTCGGGCCCCTGCTGGCCGATCCCGCGCTCGGCAGCGTCCGTACCGCCTCCGTCGTGGACACCGCGACCGGACAGGTGCTCTACGAGTCGGGCGCGCGCGAGCCGATGACCCCCGCCTCCACCGTCAAGATCGCCACCGCGGCGGCCGCGCTCACCGCCCTCGGCCCCGAGCACCGGATCCGCACCACCGTGGTCCCCGGTGCCACGCCCGGACAGATCGTCCTGGTCGGCGGCGGCGACCCCTCCCTCACCGCCAGGAAGAAGAGGCCCGCCGGATCCGGCGGCAGCCTCGTCGCCCTCGCCGCCGACGCCGCGCAGGCGCTCAAGGCCGCCGGCACCGACACCGTGTCCCTCGGCTACGACGACTCGCTCTACTCCGGGCCCGCCCGCCACCCGATCGGCGTCAACCCGAACATCGCGCTCGTGACCGCCCTCGCGGCCGACGAGGGCCGCCCCGACGACTCCACCTCCGGGCCCGTCGACCGCGCCGAGGACCCGGCCCGGGACGCCGCCCGCGCCTTCGGCGCCCTGCTGGCCGAACGCGGGGTCAAGGTCACCGGCGAACCCGCCCGGACCAAGCCCGCCGCCGGGGCCCAGCCGCTCGCCACCACCCTCTCCACCCCCGTCGCCGGGCTCGTCGAGCGGATGCTGACCAACAGCGACAACGACATCGCCGAGGCCCTGGCCCGCCAGACCGCCCTCGCCTCCGGGCAGCCCGCCGCCTTCGAGGGCGGCGAGAAGGCCGTCTCCGCCCGGCTCGCCGGACTCGGCCTCGACGTGGCCGGCTCCCGCTTCGCCGACGGCAGCGGCCTCAACCGCGCCGACAAGGTCAGCGCCGGGCTGCTCACCGCCCTCCTCGCCAAGGCGGCCGATCCCGCCCACCCCGAGCTGCGGCCCGTGCTGACCGGACTGCCCGTCGCCGGATTCACCGGCACCCTGCGCGGCCGCAACGCCGGCGCCTCCCCGGCCGCGGGCCTGCTGCGGGCCAAGACCGGCACCCTGAGCGGGGTCAACTCCCTCTCCGGGACCGTGGTCGACACCTCGGGCCGGCTGCTGGCCTTCGCCTTCCTGACCGCGAACACCCCGGGCCCCGAGGGCGCGGAGAAGGCCCTCGACAAGCTGGCCGCGGCCGTCGCGGGCACCGCGTAGGGGGTCCGCCCGCGGGCTCGTCCACGTACCGTTGACGCATGACGAGCATCAGTGGTGCGGAGATGGTCGACTGGAACCTCGCGGTGGCGACCGCGACCCGACTGGTACGGCCCGGGCCGGAGGTCACCCGGGGCGAGGCGCGGGCCGTCGTCGCCGAGCTGCGCGGGCACGCCAGGACCTCGGAACGGCACGTACGCGAGTTCACGCGGATGGCGACCCTGCTCCCCGAGGGGGTCGCGGTCCCCGACACGCCGGTCCTGGTCGTGGACCGGGCCGGCTGGGTCAAGGCGAACGTCGCCGGATTCCGGGCGCTGCTCACGCCGCTCCTCGGCAAGATGCAGGAGCGCCGGGCCGGCGCCCCCGGCGGAGCGGTCCTCGGCGCGGTCGGCGGCAAGGTCACCGGGGTGGAGCTGGGCATGCTGCTCAGCTTCCTGGCCTCCCGGGTCCTCGGGCAGTACGAGACCTTCGCGCCGGTGTCCCGCGACCTCCCGGCGTCCCCCGGGGGCGGCCGGCTGCTGCTCGTCGCCCCGAACATCGTGCACGTGGAGCGCGAGCTGGAGGTGAACCCGCACGACTTCCGGCTGTGGGTCTGCCTCCACGAGGAGACGCACCGTACGCAGTTCACGGCCGTCCCGTGGCTCCGCGACCACCTGGAAGGGGAAATCCAGACGTTTCTCGGCGCCACCGACATGGACCCGATGACGGTCCTGGAGCGCATCCGGGAGGCCGCCCAGTCCTTCTCCGGCGCCCGCCCCGACGCCGAGCGCGGCGAGGAGGGGCGGTCCCTGGTCGAGCTGGTGCAGACGCCCGAGCAGCGGGAGATCCTGGGCCGCCTCACCGCCGTGATGTCCCTGCTGGAGGGGCACGCCGACTTCGTGATGGACGGCGTCGGCCCGCAGGTGGTGCCCTCGGTCGCCGAGATCCGCGAGAAGTTCCAGCAGCGCCGGGCCAGCGGCGCGGGCCGGCTGGACGCCGCCCTGCGCAAACTGCTCGGGCTCGACGCCAAGCTGCGCCAGTACCGCGACGGGGAGCGCTTCGTGCGCGCCGTCGTCGGCCAGGTCGGCATGGACGGCTTCAACCGGGTCTGGACCTCGCCGAACACCCTGCCCACCAAGGCGGAGATCGACCGGCCCGCCGACTGGGTGGCGCGCGTGCACCGCAAGGCCGGCGAAGGGAGCCACGAGGCGTGACGGCGGGTCCCCGGGGCTGCTCCGCGGCGGATCCGGGGCGGGGCCGGGGCGGCCGTACGAAGGCCCGGGAGCGGCCGTACGGAGGGCCCGGGGCGGTTGTCCCGGGCCCCACGAGTTCACTCGCGCCACATATGCCGTAGCGGCCTAAACCTGTCCCGCCGGGGGAAGCAGCATCACCCGTCCGAGGGACCGTGGGGCGTGGAAGGGCGTGCGATGCTCGGGGAACGGCTCGGTTCTGTCACCATCGACGCACTCTGAGTGACATCCTCCCCTCCGCGGGGGCGGCCGGGCAGCACACCCCAGCACACCACCCCGAAGCCTCCGAGGCATCCGAACTCCATCGAAGGGCACCGGACATGGGTCCCCATCCTGCGGTCGCGGCGATACGCCTGGCGGTCCGCCGCGTACTCCACGACGTCCTCACCGAGCTCACCGACCTCCCCCGGACCCCGTCCGGCACGGTCCCGCGCGCGGCCCGCCGTACCGGGGCGAGCGCCCCGCCGCTCGTCCTCGTCGCCTGCTCCGGCGGCGCCGACTCCATGGCACTCGCCTCGGCCCTCGCCTTCGAGGCCCCCAAACTCGGTATCCGGGCCGGCGGCGTCACCGTCGACCACGGGCTCCAGGCCGGCTCCGACCTGCGCGCCGCCGAGGTCGTCAGCCGGATGACCGCCCTCGGCCTCGACCCGGTGGAGTCCGTCGCCGTGCGCGTCGGCCGCGACGGCGGCCCCGAGGCCGCCGCCCGCGACGCCCGCTACGGAGCCCTGGACGAGGCCGCCGACCGCCTCGGCGCCGCCGCCGTACTGCTCGGCCACACCCGGGACGATCAAGCGGAAACCGTCCTGCTCGGACTGGCCCGCGGCTCCGGGATCCGCTCGCTCTCCGGCATGCCCGAGGTCTCCGCGGGCCCCGGCGGCCCCGGCCGGACCGGCCGCGGCCACCGCTACCGCCGCCCCTTCCTCCAGGTCGACCGGCAGACCGCCCGCAAGGCGTGCATGGTCCAGTCCCTGGCCGTCTGGGACGACCCGCACAACATGGACCCGGCGTACACCCGCTCCCGTCTGCGGCACGAGGGGCTGCCCGCCCTGGAGAAGGCGCTCGGCAAGGGCGTCGTCGAAGCCCTCGCCCGCACCGCCCAGCTCTCCCGCGACGACGCCGACGCCCTGGACTCCTGGGCCGCCGAGGCCGAGAGCGGCGTACGCGACGAGGACGGCCGCCTGGAGTGCGCCAAGCTGTACGCCCTGCCCCCGGCCGTCCGCCGCCGCGTCCTGCGCCGGGCCGTGGTCGCGGCCGGCTCCCCGGCCGGCTCCCTCTTCGCCCGCCACATCGAGGAAGTCGACCGGCTCATCACCGGCTGGCGCGGTCAGGGCGCCATCAACCTGCCCGGCCGGGTCGAGGCCCAGCGGCAGGGTGGCAGACTTGTCATCCGGCAGGGCTGATCGACGCTGAAACACGGCCGAGTCCTCCGGGGGCCACACCCCGGAGCCCCGGCCGACAACGAAAGTGATGCGGGTGGACGAGAAGGACATGGGCAGCGACCTCCAGTCGGTGCTCATCACCAAGGAAGAGATCGACGCGAAGCTGGCCGAGCTGGCCGCGAAGATCGACGCGGAGTACGCGGGCAAGGACCTGCTGATCGTCGGGGTGCTCAAGGGCGCCGTGATGGTGATGGCGGACCTGGCACGCGCCTTGTCCACCCCGCTCACCATGGACTGGATGGCGGTGTCCTCGTACGGCGCCGGGACCCAGTCCTCCGGCGTGGTGCGGATCCTCAAGGACCTGGACACCGACATCAAGGACAAGCACGTCCTGATCGTCGAGGACATCATCGACTCCGGTCTGACGCTGTCCTGGCTGCTGTCCAACCTCGGCTCCCGCCAGCCGGCCTCCCTGGAGGTCGTCACGCTGCTGCGCAAGCCCGAGGCGGCGAAGGTCGCGATCGACGTGAAGTGGGTCGGCTTCGACATCCCGAACGAGTTCGTCGTGGGCTACGGCCTCGACTACGCCGAGAAGTACCGCAACCTGCCCTTCGTGGGCACGCTCGCCCCGCACGTCTACGGCGGCTGACCGCCCCCTGCCGTCCCCCCGGGGTCCCCGCGAGAAGCACGGCCGCGCCGGGGAACCTGGGGGCGCTTCCCCCCGTTGAAACAGGGGAAGGCGGGTCTGTCAGCCGTCCCACGGGACCGCGGGTGACAATTCAGGGGTACATTCCGAAGAACAGTCTTTACTCACAGCAGCATTTACCTACGGGCAGGAGGGACGGGGTGCCCGGCACCCCGTATGGATGGACGTGAAGCGATACTTCCGTGGGCCGGTCATGTGGATCGTGCTGGCCGTCCTCGCCGTGGTCGTGTTGATGAATGTCGTCGGCTCCGGCGGCGGCTACAAGTCGGTGGACACCAGCGAGGTCATCAAGGCGATCAACACTGGTCAGGTGGAGACAGCCAAGCTGACCACCGGCGACAGCCAGATGATCAAGATTGAGCTCAAGCAAGGCGAGAAGCTCGGCAAGCACGACGGCACCAAGTTCCAGGCCAACTACATCGGGGATCAGGGCGTCCAGCTCGCCCAGAACCTCCAGACCAAGTACGACGCCGGTCAGATCCCGGACGGGTACTCCGTCACGCCGGACAAGACCAGCCCGTTCCTGAGCGTGCTGCTCTCGCTCCTGCCCTTCGTCCTCATCGTCGTTGTCTTCCTGTTCCTGATGAACCAGATGCAGGGCGGCGGCTCCCGGGTCATGAACTTCGGGAAGTCCAAGGCCAAGCTCATCACCAAGGACACCCCGAAGACGACGTTCGCGGACGTCGCGGGCTCGGACGAGGCCGTCGAGGAACTCCACGAGATCAAGGAGTTCCTGCAGGAGCCGGCGAAGTTCCAGGCCGTCGGCGCCAAGATCCCCAAGGGCGTGCTGCTCTACGGCCCGCCCGGCACCGGCAAGACCCTGCTCGCGCGCGCCGTCGCGGGCGAGGCCGGTGTCCCCTTCTACTCGATCTCCGGCTCCGACTTCGTCGAGATGTTCGTCGGTGTCGGCGCCTCGCGTGTCCGCGACCTGTTCGAGCAGGCCAAGGCCAACGCCCCGGCGATCGTCTTCGTCGACGAGATCGACGCCGTCGGCCGGCACCGCGGCGCGGGCCTCGGCGGCGGCCACGACGAGCGCGAGCAGACCCTCAACCAGCTGCTCGTCGAGATGGACGGCTTCGACGTGAAGGGCGGCGTCATCCTGATCGCCGCCACGAACCGCCCCGACATCCTCGACCCGGCGCTGCTGCGCCCGGGCCGCTTCGACCGGCAGATCGCGGTCGACCGGCCCGACATGCAGGGCCGTCTGGAGATCCTCAAGGTCCACCAGAAGGGCAAGCCGGTCGCCCCGGACGTGGACCTGGGCGCTGTCGCCCGGCGCACCCCGGGCTTCACCGGTGCCGATCTCTCCAACGTCCTCAACGAGGCCGCGCTGCTCACGGCCCGCTCGGACAAGAAGCTGATCGACAACCACGTCCTGGACGAGGCGATCGACCGCGTCGTGGCCGGCCCGCAGAAGCGGACCAGGATCATGTCGGACCGGGAGAAGAAGATCACCGCCTACCACGAGGGCGGACACGCCCTGGTCGCGGCGGCCTCCCCGAACTCCGACCCGGTCCACAAGATCACGATCCTGTCCCGCGGCCGGGCCCTGGGCTACACGATGGTCCTGCCCGACGAGGACAAGTACTCGACCACGCGCAACGAGATGCTCGACCAGCTGGCCTACATGCTGGGCGGGCGCGCGGCCGAGGAGCTGGTCTTCCACGACCCGACCACGGGCGCCGCGAACGACATCGAGAAGGCCACGGCGACGGCCCGCGCGATGGTCACCCAGTACGGCATGACCGAGCGCCTGGGTGCGATCAAGTTCGGCGGCGACAACACCGAGCCGTTCCTGGGCCGCGAGATGTCGCACCCGCGGGACTACTCGGAGGAGGTGGCGGCGCTGGTCGACGAGGAGGTCAAGAAGCTCATCGAGACCGCGCACAACGAGGCGTGGGAGATCCTCGTCGAGAACCGCGACGTCCTCGACAACCTCGTCCTCGCGCTGCTGGAGAAGGAGACGCTGGGCAAGGAGGAGATCGCCGAGGTCTTCTCGACCATCGTCAAGCGCCCGGCCCGCCCCGCGTGGACCGGCTCCTCCCGCCGCACCCCGTCGACCCGTCCGCCGGTGCTCTCTCCCAAGGAGCTCCAGCTGACGAACGCGGCGAACGGCACCTCGTCCACCCCCTCGCCCGTCTCCACGGAGAAGGGCATCGAGGTGGCCCCGGAGGACCGCCCGGAGTAATCCCGGCCCCGCCCCACCCGGAATGGAAGCCGCGCCCCCCAGGTTCTAGCCTGGGGGGCGCGGCACATTTGTACGACCGCGTGTGCGGACAGGAACGAGGATGAGATGACCGACCCAGTGTCCCTGACCGGTGACGAGGGCAGGATCGGCGAGTTCGACGAGAAGCGCGCGGAGGCGGCCATCCGCGAACTCCTGATCGCGGTCGGCGAGGACCCGGACCGCGAGGGCCTGCTGGAGACCCCGGCGCGCGTGGCGCGCGCGTACCGGGAGATATTCGCCGGGCTCTACCAGAAGCCCGAGGAGGTCCTGACGACGACCTTCGACCTCGGCCACGACGAGATGGTCCTGGTCAAGGACATCGAGGTCATGAGCTCCTGCGAACATCACCTCGTCCCGTTCCACGGGGTCGCCCACGTGGGCTACATCCCGTCCACCGACGGGAAGATCACCGGGCTGTCGAAGCTGGCGCGCCTCGTCGACGTGTTCGCCCGCCGGCCCCAGGTGCAGGAGCGGCTGACCACGCAGATCGCGGACTCCCTGATGGAGATCCTGGACCCGCGCGGGGTCATCGTGGTCATCGAGTGCGAGCACATGTGCATGACCATGCGCGGGGTCCGCAAGCCCGGCGCGAAGACCATCACCTCGGCGGTCCGCGGCCAGCTCCGCGCCCCCGCCACCCGCAACGAGGCCATGTCCCTGATCATGGCGCGCTAGGCCGTCCCTTCCGGACCTGGCCGGAGGGCCGTCCGGGGGCGCCTGCGCGCCCCCGGGGAGCGGTCAGGCCGGGGCCGGGGCGTCCGGGGTCTCGTCGTCCTCCGGGAGCTTCAGGACGTGTTCCAGGAAGAGGGCCGCGGCGATGACCGCGATGCCCGCCAGGACCGAGAAGCCCGCGTACCACGCCTGGTCGCGGCGGGCCGGGACGTCCAGGGAGTCGGTCAGCAGGAAGACGCCCACGCCGCCGTACATGCCCGCCACCAGGGCCGCCACGAGGGCGCTGGCCTGTGCGAAGACCAGGGCGCGGGCCGCCATCAGCGGTTCCACGCCCTTGGCCTCAGGGCGCCGCTCGCGCTGGACCTTCAGACGGGCCCGCAGGGACAGGGCGGTGGCCAGCAGCACCACGGCGATGACGCCCAGGACGATGGGCGCGGCGAGCGGCACCCCGGGCAGGGTGCCGTACGCGTTCCACAGCCGGGCCGCGGCCCAGGACAGGATCCCGGCGACGGCGAAGATCCCCGCCAGGACCGCCGGCCTCAGTTGCTTCACGTGCCCGTTCCCCGCTCTCTGTGTCTGCGTGCCGCGTCGCGCTGTCCGCGTCGTCCGCCTCGTCCTCGGCAGTCCACAAAGCTAACGGCTATTCGGGGAGGTGGAGTTCCAGATCGGGACGCGCCGTCACCCCGGTCAGGCCGATTCCGGCCAGCAGCGCGGCGACCGCGCCGTGTCCGGGGAGCTGGGCCTCGGGGTCGATGTCGTTCCAGGGCGCCAGTACGAAGGCGCGCTGGTGGGCCCGCGGGTGCGGGAGGGTGAGGACCGGGTCGTCCGAGACCGTGTCGGCGTACGCGACGATGTCCACGTCGATCGTGCGCGGCCCCCAGCGCTCCTCGCGGACGCGGTCGAACGCCTCCTCGATGGCGTGCCCGCGCTCCAGCAGGGAGGACGGCGGCAGGGTGGTCTTCACCGCGACGACCGCGTTGAGGTACGAGGGCTGCGAGCCGGGCTCGACGCCCCACGGCTCGGTCTCGTAGACGGGCGAGACGGCCTTGACCCGCATCCCCGGGGTGTCGCCGAGGGCGTCGATGGCCCCCTGGAGGGTCTCCAGGCGGTTGCCCAGGTTCGCGCCGAGCGCGAGGACGGCCCATTTCGGGTTCGACAGGGTCACGTCCGCCGCGTCCACCGCCTCGACGACGGCGGCGGGGACGGGCTGGACGGTGGGGTCGCTCGGTGCGTTCAGTCCGTTGTTCATGCGCGGCTCCGGGTGATCGTGATGGTCACGTCGTCGAAGGGGACGGTGATGGGTGCGTCCGGCTTGTGGACGACGACCTCCACCTGCGCCACCGCTTCGTGCTTCAGGCACTGCTGGGCGATTCGCTCCGCGAGGGTTTCGATCAGGTCCACGGGCTCGCCCTGGACCACGTCGACGACCTCCTCCGCGACGACCCCGTAGTGCACGGTCTTCGCCAGGTCGTCCTCGGCCGCCGCGGGGCGGGTGTCGAGGTGCAGCACGAGGTCGACGATGAAGGTCTGGCCCTCCTCGCGTTCCCGGGGGAAGACGCCGTGGTGCCCGCGGGCCTTGAGGCCGCGCAGTGCGACACGATCCACGCGAATCACTCCTGCTTTCGTAGGTTCTTCCGGTCCCGGGGGCTTCCCGGGGCCATGGGCCTACGCCGAGTGCGGTCGGCGTCGTCCGTCTTCGAATTTACCTGCGAAATACTCCGGCCCCCGCCGTCGGGGTCAGGAGGGCTCGTCCTCGTCGCCCTCCTCGGTCTCCGTGAGCACCGGAGAACCGTGGTGGGACCACAGGCGCCAGCCCTCGGATGTGCGTCGGAACACATTCGTGGCGACGACCAGCTGGCCGACGAGCGGGCCCAGTTCCCCGCCGTTCTCGGCGGGTCCCCCGCTGAGGATGTTCTCCGTACAGGTGACCAGCGCCGTGTCCCCGGTCACGGCCACCTTGGTGTCGGTGAGGAAGAACTGGATGTACTCGGTGTGGGACATGATCAGCGCGTACGAGCGCAGCACCTCGCCGCGGCCCGTGAGCACCGGCCAGCCGGGGTGCACGCAGGAGATCTCGTCCTCCAGCCAGAGCGCCGACAGAGCGTCGAAGTCCCCCCGCTCCATTGCCTCGTAGAAGGCCGTGTTGACCTCTTCGACCGCTTCGATGTCGGTTCTGCTCACAGTGCTCCTTGCCGGTCGCGGACGTCGAGGTTCAGAGTGCCCCTTCCACGGCACGGGCCACCCGAACCGCGTCCGCGCTCGCCCGTACCTCGTGGACCCGTACGGCCCAGGCGCCCTGGTGGGCGGCGATGGCGGAGACGGCGGCGGTGGCGGCGTCCCGTTCGCGGGCGGGCGGCGGGGTGCCCTCGCCGCCGCCGGCCAGGACCCGGCCGAGGAAACGCTTCCGCGAGGCGGCGACCAGCAGCGGGAAGCCGAGGGCGCGCAGCTCGGCCAGGTGCGCCACGAGGGCCAGGTCGTGCTCGGCGGTCTTGGCGAAGCCGAGGCCCGGGTCGACGAGCAGCCGCTCGGGGGCGATCCCGCCGGCCACGACCGCGTCGATCCTGGCCCGCAGCTCGGAGGTGACCTCGGCGAGCACGTCCTCGTAGACGGCGAGGCTGTTCATGCCGGCGCTGAAACCGCGCCAGTGCATCACCACGAAGGGCACCTCGGCCGCGGCGACCGCCGGGACCATGCCGGGGTCCGCGAGCCCGCCGCTGACGTCGTTGACCAGGGCGGCCCCGGCCTCGACGGCGCGGGCGGCGACGGCCGCGCGCATGGTGTCCACGGAGACGGTGATGCCCTCGGAGGCCAGGCCGCGCACCACGGGGACGACCCGGCGCAGCTCCTCCTCCTCGTCCACGCGGGAGGCGCCGGGCCGGGTGGACTCGCCGCCGACGTCGACCAGGTCGGCGCCCTGCGCGACGAGGTCGAGGCCGCGCTTGACGGCCGCGGTGGTGTCGAACCAGCGGCCGCCGTCGGAGAAGGAGTCGGGGGTGACGTTCACGACGCCCATGACCGCGCAGCGGTCCCACTCCGGCAGACCTTCGACCCGGCCCCGGCCGGTGGCTCCACGCTTCGTGTTCATGGGTCCAGGGTAGGGCTGACCTGGACACGGCAGGATCCGGGAGGCCGGGCGGCGGCCCCGGGCAGGCCGAAGGCCCGGCCGGAGGGTCCGGCCGGGCCTTCGGAGGGTCCTCGTCGCGTACGGGGCGTCTCTCGGGTCGCTCTCGGGTACGGGGCGTGCGCGCGCCCGGGGGCGCGCGCTCAGGCCGCCTGGACCTCGCGCTCCTTCTGCTGCGGCACCGGCGCCATCGCGTTGTGGGTGCAGGTACGGACCGGCTTGGGCCGCCGGCGGCTGGCGAACAGCCGGGGCAGCGCCAGTGTGACGAAGCCCTCGGCCTGCATCGCGGCGAAGCCGATGCGGGGCAGGTCGCGGGTGGTGCGGAAGACCACGAAGCGGGGCTCCCAGCGCGGCTGGAACTTGGCGTTGAACTTGTACAGCGACTCGATCTGGAACCACCGGGAGAGGAAGACCAGCAGGCTGCGCCACATCCGCAGCACCGGGCCGGCGCCGATCTTCTCGCCGCGGGCCAGCGCCGAGCGGAACATCGCGAAGTTCAGCGAGACCCGCTCGATGCCCAGGGACGGGGCGGCCTGCAGGGAGGCCACGATCAGCAGCTCGTTCATACCCGGGTCGGCCGCGCGGTCGCGGCGCATCAGCTCCAGCGACATGCCGTCCTTGCCCCACGGCACGAAGTGCTGGATGGCCTTGAGGTCACCGAAGGGGCTGGTGTCGCCCTCCTCGACGCGGTGGGCGGTGGCGATGAAGCAGTCGCCGTCGCCCGGGTCGCCGACCCGGCCCAGCGCCATCGAGAAGCCGCGCTCGGTGTCGGTGCCGCGCCATGCCTCGGCGGCGCCGCGGACCTGCTCCAGCTCCTCCTCGGTCAGCTCGCTGACCCGGCGCACCTGGGTGGTGTAGCCGTTGCGCTCGATGCGCTTCACCATCTGGCGGACATTGCGCATGGCACGGCCCGAAAGGGAGAAGTCTTTGACATCGACAATCGCCTCGTCACCCAGCTCCAGGGCGTCCAGACCGGTCTCGCGGGTCCACACCTCGCCGCCGGTCTCGCTGCAGCCCATCACGGCGGGGGTCCAGGAGTGGGCCTTGGCCTCCTCCATGAACCGCTCGATCGCGCCGGGCCACGCCTCGACGTCACCGATGGGGTCGCCGGAGGCGAGCATCACACCGGAGACGACGCGGTAGGTGACGGCGGCCTTGCCGCTGGGGGAGAAGACGACGGCCTTGTCGCGGCGGAGCGCGAAGTGGCCGAGGGAGTCGCGGCCGCCGTGCCGGGCCAGCAGCTCGCGCAGCTTGCCCTCGTCGTCGGCGGTGAGCCGGGCGGCCGGGTGCTCGGGGCGGAAGGCCAGGTAGATGGTGGTCAGCGCGGTCAGCATGCCGAGCGCGCCGAGCGAGTAGCCCACCGTCCAGGAGACGCGGCCCGCGTAGTCCACGGGGCCCTCGAAGCCGAAGAGGCCGTAGACGACGTGGGTGATCTGCTCGTACAGGCTCGGGTCGCCGACGACCTTGCCCGGGTG